>VYEH01000262.1:0-2726 GCA_009843005.1 Pseudomonadota bacterium
AAAGCGGCAGTTTTTCGAGCTCACGATGCGCCGTCAGCAGGATATCGGCAGCCGGAGCCTCGAAGGCGACGCGGCCCTTGGTGCCCAGGATCGTGTCACCGAGGTGAATCCCCCGACCGATGCCGAAAGCAGATCCGGCCTGCTCCAGTCGTTCGATCAAGGACACGGGGTCGAGCCGCTCGCCGTCCACGGCCACCGGCACGCCCTGACGAAATTCCACGCTCAGTTCGCGAGCCGGAGCCGGCTCGTCGAGCGCGCCGCGGCTCAGGACCCATGCGGACTCCGGAATGCTACCGGCCGAATCCAGCGTTTCCGTGCCGCCGATGGTGACGCCCCAAAGTCCACGATTGATCGAATACGCCGAACCGGCTGCCGGCAGCGGGAGCCCCCGGCTGCCCAGGTATTCGACCTGGTCCTGCCGAGCCCAGGCGTGATCCCGGACCGGCGCAAGAACTTCCAGTTCCGGCGCCAGGGTCTTGAGGACGATCTCGAACCGCACCTGGTCGTTGCCGGCGGCCGTGCATCCGTGAGCCACGGTGTCCGAGCCGAGTTCCCGGGCCGCGTCGGCCAGGCAACGCGCCTGAACGCCCCGCTCGGCGCCGACGCACAGCGGGTACATCTGCCCCCGGCGCACGTTGCCCATGAGCAGGTACTTGAGCACCTGGCCGAAGAAATCGCGGCGGGCTTCCACGAGCTTGTGATCCGCGGCGCCCAACGCTGCCGCCCGCTCGGCCAGGGCGTCGGCCGCCGCCGCATCGATACCGCCGGTGTTGACCGTCACCGTGACCACCGGACGCCCGCAGGTTTCCTTGAGCCACGGCACGCAGAACGAGGTGTCGAGCCCCCCGGAGAAAGCCAGCACGATGGGTTGACTGCTCACTGAACCGCTACCTGCCTGAGTGATTCCTGCAGCCGCGCCACCAGACGACGTTGCGCCCCGGCGCCTGTGGTGGCGACGAAGATGGTGTCGTCTCCCGAAATCGTGCCCACCACTTCGGGCCAATTGGCGCGGTCGAGGGTTACACAGACGCGCTGTGCAGCACCGATCGCAGTGGCGATGACCAGCAGATTGGGTCCCGCGGCGCGGAGTTCCCGAACAAATTCGGCCACGGGCCGCAACGCATCGGCGTTGTTCCCGCGACCCGGTTCGGGCAAGCTGTACCCGGTCGTCAGTTTCGCCACCCCCAGATCGCGCAGGTCGCGGCTGATACTGGACTGGGTGGCCTCAAGCCCCTCGGCGCGAAGCAGGCGAACCAGCTCCGACTGGCGTCGAATCACGTGGCTCCGCAGCAGTTCCGCGATGGCCCGGCGGCGGCGATGTTGGTTGCTGAGGGTGGGCATGGGTGCTCGTCTAGCATAAAATTGCGCATAGACTAATGATTATGCGCAAAGAATGCAACACTGGCAATGGAACTACCGGATGGAACGGATGCAAGCGAATGCGATCGAGATCAGTACGGGTGCGAACCCCGCCTGGTCTCTGATCTTTCTGCACGGGCTGGGCGCCGACGGGCATGACTTCGCGCCGTTGCCGCGGGAGATGAATCTCCCGTCGGCCGTGCGTTTCGTGCTTCCCCACGCGCCGGCCATGCCGGTCACCATCAACGGCGGACTGTCCATGCCGGCCTGGTACGACGTCATCACGCTGGACTGGAACGGACCCGAAGACGCCGCCGGAGTCCGCAACAGCGGCCGCGAACTGCAGCGTTTGATCCACCGGGAGACGGAACGGGGCATTCCCTCCCACCGTGTATTCGTCGGGGGATTTTCCCAGGGAGGCTCGGTGGCGCTGTTCGCCGGTCCGCGCCATCCGGAACCGCTCGCCGGGATCATTGCGCTGTCGACGTGGATGCCGCAGCCCTCGACGCTCGCGGAGGAAAACTCCGACGCCAACCGCTCCCTGCCTGTCTTCATGGCGCACGGTACATACGACCCCACGGTTCCGGTGATGTTCGGCGCCCGCTCCCGGGACCGGCTTCGCGCACAGGGACACGATGTGCAATGGAGCACCTATGCCATGGAGCATGCGGTCTGCGCGGAGGAGATCGCCGATCTCAACGACTGGCTTGCGGCCCGTCTGCAGACGCCGGATTAGGGCCTGTTAACTCTACCCGAGACAGCTCTGTTGGCCCTGAATCGGAAGGTGCTTTCGCCGCGCCGCCGTCCGTCGGCGCCAAAGCGGCGCTCGGCAAACATCAGTTCCCCGTCCCGGGACATCAACACCACCGTGGACGAGCGCGTTCCGTAGCGTGGGTCCGTGACGAATACCGTGCGCGCGCGCCAGTGCAGTTCCTTTCCGTCTGCGCCGGCATTCTGCGTTGCGCGGCTTTCCAGCAATTCGAACAGTCGCCGGACCAGATCGTCCCGGCCGGGCTCGTCATCGAGAATTGCGGCAAGGCGGGAGGCCGCAAACTTCGTTTTCGGCCACGACGTGCCCAGGGGGGCGTTGCTCAATACATGGATACCCGGCGCGAGCCATTGGACGCCGGTTCGGTTGGAGGCATGGAACAGCCAGTCGCCGTCGAAAAGCAGCAGGTTGTACGGTCCGTATTCGGCGGGCGCCCTCGCCCGCTCCTCGCAAAAGGTCTCCGCCGAATCAGCGGCTGCAAGGTAGTCGCTGACCAGGTGTCCGCGGGAACCGGAGAAGCCCCGGCCTTTCGGCGATGGCCGGTTGGTTACCGCAGCCCGCCGGCCGCGCCGGTCAACAGCCAGCCAGCCTCCGGCCG
>VYEH01000262.1:2736-3420 GCA_009843005.1 Pseudomonadota bacterium
GTCCCGCCCCCCCAGGATGCCGGAAGGTTCCGTCCACCAGTCCGCCGCGGCGGTGAGCCTGCGGTGGGATTCGTCCCGATTGGCCGCGACCACGAGGGGAAAGGCATCGCAAGCCCCGGCCGCGAACGCGGCAAGGCACACAGGGGATTACCCCATCGCCGCCCGGCGGGGCGGCGCTTTCTTCGGATGCAGGGCGCGCAGCGTCAGGCAGGCCGGGCAATCGCCGCGCGGCAACTGCAGTTGATCGTACACGTAGGCGATGGAGCAGATATCGCAGTGAGCCAGCCGCAACTCATCGCCGCGCCGGATACTCTGCAGGAGGTTCCAGCCCCATTCGAAACTCAACGTCGGTTTCTGAACCACCAAATTGTGCGTCTCGAAGCACTGGCAGAACCGGTGGCCCAGGCTCACGTTTCCCTTGAGACGGGGCCCCGGGGGATTCTCGATGGAGAACAGGCCGTTTGCCAGAAGCAGATTGACGAACGCGCCCGATTCGAGCGAGCGGGCGGGAGAGCGGACGAGCGGGCCGATTTGCGTGGGAGACTTGCCCCGGTGGCGCTTGACCGGGGCATCGTCGACAAATTAGAAATAGCTGGTGTAGAGCTTTCGAATCCGGTCGTCGCTGAGGCCCGTCCAATAGCGGGTCGTCCCGGTCCGCGCCTCGTTCCGAATCATTCGCATGGC
>VYEH01000233.1 GCA_009843005.1 Pseudomonadota bacterium
CCAGCTCTTGCAGTTCCTCCCGTGACCTACCGGCGCGTAATTCCGCGAGGGCCGGCAGGTCGTTCGTAGCTTCTGCCGCGAGAGCTTCCGTCAGCGAAAGCCAGCGGTTGCCCGATGCCCGGGTGGGATGCGCGTCAACCGCGACCAAGGCCGCATTTCCTGTCGCCGCTTCCCTTGCCCGGAAATCCTTGAGCACGTCGTCGAACATCTCTATACCGCAAAGCGCGTGTACGACGCCACCACTGGAAATCGTTGCGGAGAGAAGTTCGTAAAGATCCGAGTCGCATTCGCCGTCATGAAATTCCACATCGAAGCCCGGCGACAGCAGTTCCATGAGATCCCCGGTGTTCCGCTGCGGCACCAGGCGGTCGAATGGCGAGTGATAGAGGTGAATCCGGCTGTCCTCGGCCGCAACCGTCTCCGCCGGATCGATGATGTTGGCGAAACTGTTGAGTTGCAACATCGTTTTGAGCGTATCGTATCGAGCGTCGCCGCCCAGCATCCCGGTAATGAAGTCGCCAGCCAGGGCGTCGCCATCGAACACTTCGCTGCGCTCAAGACCGATGTCCGCGTACGCCAGAAGGGGCGGCAGAATCCGATCCGTCAGGTAGCGCAGGATCGTGTCGGTGTCCACGGTAGGGCACCAGGGACTTCCGTCGCAGGTACCGTTCATGTGCTGCAGCGAGCCTCGAAACGTCCGGTACAGGTCGTGGGGCGCACCGCCGCTGTAGAGTTCCCGCACGCGAATGCCGGTACCGCCGACCTGGTTGGCCAACCAAACGCCGACCGCACTGTGCCCGCCCTGCGAATAGCCCACGATCGACACGTCGGCGTCCTGCGCCGGGTCGTGAAACATCCGGTAGTCGTCGCTGGCCAGGACGGCAGCCACCATGTCGAGCGTATTGTAGGCGACCCGGTTCGCCATCAGGTAGGTCTCCGGCCGGTCGGTTCCGCTGGCGGCATCGCCGGCCGAACCGCCGCGCCCCCAGTTGTCCGGAGCAATCACCAGGTAGCCCCGGCTGGCGATCAGGTTTGCCAGCAATTGCCCGCCGCCGGTGGCGCTGAGCGAGCCGGGCGTCGAGCCGGTGGCGTGATTCAGGATCACGACCCGGTCCTTCCGCTCGAAGCTCCCGCCCGAGACGCTCGCGGCGGCGACATCCGGCATGGCGACGAGTCCCGTGAGGAGGGAGGGTTCGCCCGCCGGGTTTCTCGACGGGTACGACACGCTATGGGCGACCGCGCCATAGGCCGCGCGGGCGCTCAACTCCGTCCACGACCGTTCCGCAATCTCGCCGACGATCCTTGCCACCACGACGGCAACAAGGTGCGGCTCGATGTCGTCCAACAGCGAATCCTCAAGGTAACGGACGAACAATTCGTCGACTTCACTCTGCGGCGTCACTATGTGGTCGAGCACGGTCAGGGGTTCGCCACCGCTTCGACGCGTGGAGAAGTCGAGCGTGCCTCGATGCCGGCGGCCGTCATTGGCCTGGGCGTCCAAGGTGACGCGGTAGGCCGAGAGATCGGCGAACTCGCAAGCGAGCTTATGGTCGAGGAGGTGGTTCGCATTCCCCGTGCTGAGATCGGTCAACGAACGGCGCACGGCGACGCCTGTTATCCCGCAACCGCCAGAGTAGGTGAACCGCCAACCGGGGTCTGCGGCATGAACGATGTTCACGCCGCTTGTGGCCGGGTCGACGGCAGTGCCCTGGGCGGGGATGGTATCCAGCAGGGCAATGGGTTCCGGCGCAGGTGTTACGACAGGAGAAGTTCCACCGGGAGAAGTTCCGCCGTCACCGCGACTGCCCCCACACGAAACAGCCAGAAGCAAGAACCACAACAACAGCGCGGACTGCAACGGGACGCATCGGTAGAACGGACGGAAGCACCCGACTGTAAGGTGCAGGAGGCGCAACTAGATTCTGGCTTCCCGTGGAACCTGGGTTGAATTCTTGCCGAAAGTCTATCGCAATCAACCACGGGCGCCCGTTTTCGCGTCAGTCGGTCAGCTAGGCGCGGCATGATCGAACAAACACGGCTGACACCACCAGAGTCTTGAGAGCCTGGAGTCGTTACGGCGCGCCCCGGTGCTATCATGCAGCCGGTGCGCAACCCGTACCCTCTGTTGTGATCTCTCGAGCGTTACTCGCTTCGGCCCTGGCCTCGTGTGCGCTGCTTGCCTGCACGCCCCTGCGCTTCGTCGATGCGGTTTCGGAGAACCAGAGCAGCCGCATCGGCCACCTCGTCATTCATTTCACGAGTGGCGATTTCGCCGAATCGTTGCGCGTGTTGACCGAACGCACTGAGCGGCCCGTCAGCTCGCATTACCTGGTGCCGGAAAACGGCGATCCCACCTATCCGCGCCGGCGACTCAGGGTGTACCGCCTCGTCGGCGACGATCAGCGCGCCTGGCATGCCGGACAGAGCCACTGGCGTGGCGATACGGCATTGAACAGCAGTTCCATCGGTATCGAGATCGTGAACCGATCGAGTTGCGTCGCCGAGGCTCCGGGTAACGAACCGGGTGTACCGGAAGTTCGCTGTGAGTTTCTGGATTACGACCCCGAACAGATCGAACTGGTCATCGAACTCGTCCTGGACATCCTTCGACGCCACCCCGGTATCGATCCGGAAGACATTGTCGCGCACTCCGACATCGCCCCCGACCGCAGGCTGGATCCCGGACCGAAATTTCCCTGGCGCAGACTGTACGAACACGGTATCGGCGCCTGGTACGACGAAGACACCGCGCAACGGTACCGCGAACGCTTCGAGGCAGAGCCCCCGGCGCTCGCACTGCTGCAGCGGGGGCTCGCCGCCTATGGCTACGACGTTGACGATACCGGCGAACACGATGTGCGCACGCAGTATGCGCTGAGGGCGTTTCAAATGCATTTCAGGCCATCGGACTGGTCCGGGCAGGCGGATGCCGAAACGGCTGCCATTGTGTTTGCGCTGCTGGAGAAATATCGGCCCCGGTCGCTGGAGGCGCTACTTGAAACGTCGTTGTAACAACGGTAGTCCACGGTAGCGCAATAGACTGGGCGAATCGGCCCTGAAGACAGTAGGCTATTGGCCAGCCACGTCGGCCAACTCCACGTTTGCGCTGCCGGCACGCCTCGGCAGCAGATCGAAAAGGGAATGTCGGGCTATCGCTCGACGAAGTCAGGCGGCTTCTCCGAACCCTCGCCGAAGAAGAACTTCTCCATTTCCTTCTCCAGGAATTGTCGCGCCTTGGGCTCGATGGGCGTCAGGCGGTATTCGTTGATCAGCATGGTCTGGTGGCCGAGCCAACGCTGCCAGGCTATCTTCGAGACGTTATCGTAGATCCGCTGGCCCAGTTCTCCAGGATAAACGGGACGGTCGAGGCCCTCTGCTTCCGTCCCCAAAATGACGCAACGTATGGTGCGGCTCACTATTTCGCCTCCCGTGAGTAACGCGGTCCGTTCGACAGGTCCTGTCTCTTCAGCAGGACCGCGATGGGTGCGGCAACGCCCACCCGGGGCTCCTGCGTGGGGTTATACCAGAGCCACCCGCCACGATCCATGAGAGCGTTCGCTGCTGCATCCAGCTGGATCTCCAGCGGGTGAATCATGAGATCGAAGTGGCTGAAGCCGTGTTTCAGGGATCTGCCGGCCGTGTGCTCGCGGACATCCACGCCCAGATGGCGGTGACACCAGCGCCGTGGATCGTCCTCGGCCGCGAGTTCCGGCAGGCTGTAGAGCCCACCCCAGATGCCGTTCGGTGGACGCCGTTCCAGCAATACCTCCCGATCCGCGTTGGTGATCAGCAGCATCCTGACTTCGCGTTGTGGCCGTTCACGCCGAGGGCGGGGCGTAGGCAGCATCGCCTGCAGACCCCCGATGCGCGCCTTGCAATTTGCGATTAGCGGGCACTCGCCGCAACGGGGCCGGGTACGGGTACACAGCGTGGCGCCCAGGTCCATGATCGCCTGGGTGTAATCGGCAACCTTCTCGTGCGGTGTATATCGCTCGGCATGCTCCCACAGGCTCCTCTGCACAGCCGCGCGGCCTGGCCAGCCTTCCACCGCTTCGTAACGGGCCAGCACACGCTTGGCATTGCCGTCGAGAATCGGGGCACGCAAGCCGTGAGCGAGAGCCATGATCGCTCCGGCGGTCGAGCGGCCCACACCCGGCAACGTCATGAGCCCCTCTACGGTTGCCGGGAACTCGCCCCCGCAATCCCGCACTACCGTTCGGGCCGCCGCATGAAGATTCCGCGCCCGGGCGTAGTAACCGAGCCCCGACCAATGTCCGAGTACACGGTCGAGTTCCGCCGCCGCGAGATCCTCCACGGCCGGGAACGCCGCCATGAACCGCGTGAAGTATGGAACGACGGTCGCCGCCTGGGTCTGCTGGAGCATGATTTCCGACACCCACACGCGATAGGGCGTTCGATTGATCTGCCACGGCAATCCGCGGCGCCCGTGCGCCTCGAACCAGGCAAGCAACCGCTCGGCAAACGGATTCACGAGCGCCGAACAGGACGATGGCGGCTAACAATGTGTTTGGGCATCTTTGTCCGCTGATTTCATGCGGCTGAGTTTGCAGGAAGGCAGACCGATCACGGTCTGCCTGCAACATACAATCGGTCGAAAACACCACCCATGATGCCAGGTCGGCTGTAATTCAACGTCCATTCATCGTGACTCCAATTTCTCGTCAGTCAGGGATCGCAAACGCTAC
This sequence comes from Pseudomonadota bacterium, assembly GCA_009843005.1. Classification (GTDB taxonomy): domain Bacteria; phylum Pseudomonadota; class Gammaproteobacteria; order Steroidobacterales; family Rariloculaceae; genus UBA6522. The sequence goes on from VYEH01000233.1 coordinate 4,707, forward strand.
CAATGAATCGTATCCTCCGGCCTGCGCCATCTCCACCTTGTTCCGCTACAATGGGCCGTCGGCGCGGGCGTCGTATAATGGTTATTACCCTAGCTTCCCAAGCTAGAGACGTGGGTTCGATTCCCATCGCCCGCTCCATTCCGAACCGTGTACCATGTCTCGCCAGGGACACCGTATCTGTATGGGAGCGAATCCAGTGAACATTGCCCCTGACTACCTGCTACGACTGCTTCAGCGCGCATTCGCTGGCGTGTTGCTGCTCGGTATGGCCACCGCCGCCACCGCCCAGGCGCCCATCGTCCAGCCGGGCGCGCCGGGCGAATCGGCGCGGGAGCTTACGGCCGAAGAGGCGGCCAATATCGCCGTGATGAGCCACTCGCCGGACGACGTCCGGTTCATGCAGGACATGATTCCGCACCACAACCAGGCCGTGCAGATGGCCGAACTCGTGGAAGATCGCACCAACCGGCCGGAGGTGGTCGACGCGGCGGGGCGCATCACGCTGTCCCAGCAGGACGAAATGGAATTCATGGAGCGGTGGCTGAACGACCGCGGCGAGCAGGCGCCGGAGCCGACGGATCACGATGCGATGCACACGAGCCATCGAATGGCCGGCATGGCCACGCAGGAACAGATGGCGGAACTGGCCGCGTCCGAGGGTACCGACTTCGACCGGATGTTCCTGCAGTTGATGATCACCCACCACGAAGGGGCGGTGACGATGGTCGAGGACTTGCTCGAACAACCGGGTTCCGCGTACGACCCGATGTTGTTCGAGTTCGCCAATGACGTCACCAACGACCAGACCGCCGAGATCGAGCGGATGCATGCCTTGCTCATCACGCTGTCGGACGACCCGCGCGCAGGTCTCGCGGCCGGATTCGACGACGCGGGCCAGGCGCTGATGAACATGGAACTCGTGGCCTCGCTGCCCAAGCCGCCCGGTTTCTACGACCTGGAGAACCCGGCCGAACTGCCGCCGGAGCGCCCTCGGGATGACGATGGCGATACCGACAGCGAAGGCGAAGATGCCGAGGACCGCGACGAAGACGGAGACAACGGGGACCGGGAAGACGCCGACGATGGCGAGGACGAGGAAGACGACGGTGAATGGGACCGCTCTCCGCTGCTGAATTTCTCCAATTCAGACATGGCCTTCAGGGACGACGTCCTGTTCGCGGGCAGTTACCACGGCTTCAATATCTACCGGCTCGATGAAGGCGGCTTGCCGGAGCAAATCAGCTCCGTGGTTTGCCCGGGCGGGCAGGGCGATGTCTCGGTCGTCGGCGACCTGCTGATCTTGTAGGTGGACCAGACCCGGGGGCGGCTCGACTGCGGGCTCGAAGGCATTGTCGAGGACGTCAGCGACGATCGATTCCGTGGGATTCGCATATTCGACATCGGCGACCTGACCCGGCCGGTGCAGGTGGGCACGGTGCAGACCTGCCGCGGTTCGCACACTCACTCGGTCGTCACCGCGGACGACGAAAGGATCATCGTCTACAACTCCGGCACCTCCCGAATCCGCGAAGAGGAGGAGCTGGAAGGCTGCATCGACGAATCGCCCGGCGACTACCGGACGGCGCTGTTCCGCATCGATGTCATCGAGATCCCCGTGGACAATCCCGCAGGTGCCCGCATCGTTCACAGCCCCGCCGTGTTCGCCGACCCCGAGGACGGCACCCTGGCGGGCCTCTGGCGCGGCGGCGACCATGGCGACGAAACCCAGGAGTCCAGACCCACCGACGAGTGTCACGACATCACCGTGTTCCCGGAACTCGGCATTGCTGCCGGCGCCTGCTCGGGCAATGGCATCCTGTTCGATATCTCCGATCCACTGAACCCCCAGCGCATGGATGAGGTCGTCGACCAGGGCTTCGCCTACTGGCATTCGGCGACGTTCAACAACGACGCCACCAAGGTCCTGTTCACCGATGAATGGGGCGGCGGCGGCATGCCCCGCTGCCGTGCCTTCGATCCGCTCGACTGGGGCGCGGACGCCATCTACGACATCGTCGACGGGCAACTCGAGTTCCGCAGCTACTTCAAGATGCCGGCCCCGCAGACCGAGCAGGAAAACTGCGTGGCGCACAACGGCTCCGTCGTGCCGGTCCCGGGCCGCGACATCTTCGTTCAAGCCTGGTACCAGGGCGGCATTTCCGTGATCGACTTCACCGATTCGAGCAACCCGGTCGAGATCGCGTACTTCGACCGCGGACCCATCGATGCGGAACACATGATCGGCGGCGGCTATTGGTCCGCATACTGGTACCAAGGGAAAATCTACGGTACCGAGATCGTGCGCGGCCTGGATGTGCTGTCGCTGACGCCGAGCGAGTTCCTGTCCGAAAACGAAATCGCCGCGGCTGCGCTGGCCGACCAAGGCAGCCTGTTCAATCCTCAGCAGCAATTGAAGTACGACTGGCCGGCCGACCCGGCGGTGGCCCGGGCCTATCTGGATCAACTCGCACGAAGTGATGAAGTTTCGGTGTCGTTCACGGCCGATCTGGATACCGCCCTGAGCCGTACGGAATCGGCGCTTCAGGAAGGCTCGGGCGACGAAGAACTGGCCGCCAGACTTGAATCACTGGCGGCAGTGCTGGAATCGGGCGACGACGGCATCACGACGAGACGGCAGGCTGCGCTGGCGGAGACACTGGGCGGAATTGCGGCCAGGTTGCGCTGAGACACGCGATCCGGTACGTCCGGGACTCTACCCGGCGGGTGCGAGAGACCAGACGCTGGTGTCCATGAACCGATTTACCGTCGGCTTCGATCACGCGCCGTTGTCGTAAGGCGTGACAGGGAAGGACCCGCCATGACCCAGCCCCACCATCGAAAGGTCCGCAGCTTCGTGCAACGCGCCGGGCGGACGACGGCGGCGCAAAAGCGGGCAATGAGAGACCTGATACCGCGCTTCGGCATCCCGTTTCGGGAGTGCACCCTTGATCCGGGTCTCGTATTCGGTCGGCGTGCGCCGGTCGTGCTGGACATCGGCTTCGGCGACGGTTCGGCGCTGTTGACGCTGGCCGCCAACCATCCAGCCAACGATTACCTGGGCATCGAGGTTCACGAACCCGGGATCGGCCATCTCCTGCTACAGCTGCAACGCGCCGGGCTCGAAAACGTTCGAATCATCCCCCACGATGCGGTGGAGGTGGTCAGGCACATGTTGAGCCCCCGACGGGTGGACGCCGTGAACCTGTTCTTTCCGGATCCATGGCCCAAAAAGCGCCATCACAAGCGCCGAATCGTTCAGCCGGGCTTCGTTCATGACATTGCCCGGGTTCTGAAGCCCGGGGGCACGTTTCACATCGCCACCGACTGGGCCGACTATGCCGAGCATGCAGCGTCGGTGATGGACGACTGCGAGCAGTTCGAGGCGCTGTCACCCCAACAGGCGTCATCCGAGCCTTTCTTCGATCGGCCGACGACAAAGTTCGAACGTCGCGGAATTGCCCTGGGGCACACGGTGACCGATCTCCATTTTCGCCGGATCGACTGAGTTCCGGGGCCTGTTTCCGCTTCCCCGGACCTCGCCTCCACGCACGTCCTGAACGTGCGTCCCACCCATGCCTTGGTGTTCCCGGGCGGAAACGATACAGTAGCCGGAAAAGCCGTTCGGTTGACCGCACGCGACAACCGGGCTGATTCCCATACCGCCAGGAAGGAAACAACGATGCTCAAGAACTACCGTTTACTGTTCCCGCTGTGCCTGTTTGTCTGTGGCCTCGGATTTGTCGCCGGCGACATTGTTCAGTTCACACGAGTTGCCGAAGCCCAGGCATCCAATCGAGTGTTCGAACTTCGGACGTACACTGCGCACCCCGGCCGCCTCGACGACCTCCATACGCGTTTCGCCGATCATACGGTCGGGCTCTTTGAGCGTCACGGCATGACGAACATCGGCTACTTCAGTCCGCAGGATTCCCCTCTTGCGGAGAACACGTTGATCTACGTCCTCGCACACGACAGCCGTGCCGCAGGCGAGGCAAGCTGGGCGGCGTTCAGGGCCGACCCGGATTGGCAGCGCGCCTTCGAAGAGAGCCGGCGTGACGGCCCCCTTATCGAGAGCGTAGTCAGTGTCTTCATGGATCCCACGCACTACTCGCAGATGATGTAGGCAGGGTCACTGAGCCAACGATCCAGAATATCGGCCAGTTCAGCCTCGTCCGCGACGACCAGGCCATCCTCGACACGCAGCGCCACAGGCTCCAGTGTCTCGCCCGGGCAGGGCCCGCCGACGCACACACCGTCGTCGATCCGGAACAGCGCCCCGTGCGAATTGCACAGGATCAGGTCTCCCTCCCGAGTCAGAAACCGGTCGGGCTGCCAATTCAGCGGATTGCCGGCGTGGGGGCAACGGTTGACGAAGCCCGTGACTTGTCCCCCTTTGCGCACGGCGAAGAATTCAAGCGGCCAGACGCCTGCCCCCCACTTGAACCCGCGGCTGCCGGGGTCGGAGAGATCGTCAAGGCGGCAGAGTTCGACGGTGCCGGCGCTCACGCCGCGTTCCGCCGGTCCAGCGCCGCCTTGCGGGTAATGATGACCGCCAGGACGATGGCCGGGATGCCCGCCGCCGAGGCATACAGGAAGAACGTGACGTAGTCGGTAGCATCCACCACCATCCCCGAGAAACCGCTCAGCAACTTGCCCGGCAACAGCATCAGCGAGGTGAACAGCGCGTACTGTGTGGCCGTATAGGCGGCGTGGGTGAGGCTTGAGAAATAGGCGATGAACACCGTACCCGCGAATCCCACGGCGAAATTGTCGGCGCTGATCACCCCGGCCAGGAACCGGATGTCCGCGACGCCGTACGCCGCCAGGGCCGCGAAACAGAGGTTGGTGACCGCCACCAGCGCCGTGGCGAACAACAGCGGACGCACGGGGCCGTAGCGGCTGACCACGATGCCTCCCAGGAACGCGCCGCCGATGGTCACCGCGAAGCCGAACACCTTTGCCACGGTGGCGATCTCCGAAAGCGTGTAGCCCAGGTCCAGGTAGAACACGTTGGCGATGTTGCCGAACAGCAGGTCGCTGACCCTGGACAGGCCGATGAAGGTCAACAACAGCAGGGCGTACGCGCCGTTGCGCCTGAAGAATTCGGCGAAGGGACCGATGACCGCGTCGCCGAACCACGCCGCGATGCGTTTCAGCCCGAAGCCGCCCCCGTCAACATCCGCCGCCGCAGCCACGTTGCTCTCGGGTTCGTCGATGACCAGCACGGTCGCCAGGCCGACCAGCATGCACGCCGCCATGACGGAATAGGCGGCGTTCCACGAAACGAAGTCGGCCAGGTACAGGGCGCCGGCGCCGCTCACCAGCATCGCGACGCGGTAACCGAGCTGGTAGGTGGCCGCCATGGCGCCCTGATCCTCGGCGGCCACCGCCTCGATCCGGTAGGCGTCGATCGCGATGTCCTGGGTGGCCGAGCAGAAGGCGACGAACACGGAGAACAGGGCGACCGGCAACAGTGCGGCACTCGGGTCCAGTCCGGCCATCCCCAGCAGGCCCGCGACGATCCCGAGCTGCGCGATCAGCATCCAGCTCCGGCGCCTGCCCAGGATACGGGTGAGCACGGGCAGCGGCAGCCTGTCCACCAGCGGCGCCCAGCAGAACTTGATCGAATAGAGCAATCCCACCCAGGCGAACATGCCGATGGCTGTCCGGCTCACCTCGAAGGTACGGAGCCACGCGCTGAGGGTGGTGAACACCAGCAGGAAGGGCAGCCCCGCCGAGAAACCCAGGAACAGCATCCCGATGACCCGGGGCTTGAGGTAAACGAGAAGGCTCTCGAGCCAGTTCCGGGTATCGGCAGGGGTCGCCGCCGTAGCGGAAGCGTTCGTCATACGGTGATCTGCAGCCGGTCGCGGCCGCCCTGCAGCCGCGGATGCGCTGTATCATACAGGAGCGGGTTCGCCCTCATCATGCAATCTCACAAGACTCAATTCCTCGAACTGGCCCTCGAGCTCGGCGCGCTCCGATTCGGCGAGTTCGAGCTCAAGTCGGGGCGGATCAGCCCGTATTTCTTCAATGCCGGCCAATTGAGTACCGGCCGCGCGGCCGCGCAGCTAGGCCGCTCCTACGCTGCTGCCCTGGCGGAGGCCGGCCTCCGCTTCGACATGCTCTTCGGCCCGGCCTACAAGGGCATCAGCCTGGTGGCCCTGACCGCCGCCGCGCTGGCCGAGCACCACGGCCTGGACTGCCCATACGCGTACAACCGCAAGGAGGCCAAGGATCACGGCGAAGGCGGCACGAGAATTGGAGCCCAGATTTCCGGCCGTGTGGTCATCGTCGACGACGTGATTACCGCCGGTACAGCGGTCACGGAGGCCGTTCAGATCATCGAAGCAGGCGGGGGCGTTGCCGCGGGTGTGCTGGTTGCACTGGACCGGCAGGAAGTTGCCGCTGGCAGCCGCCGTTCAGCGGTCAGCGAACTGGCGGAGCAGCTAGGGATCCCCGTTCTCAGCATCGTTTCCCTGCACGATCTGTTGGCCCACATGCGATCACAACAGGACTACGCGCAATACTTACCTGCCATGCGCGCCTATCGAGAACGTTACGGGGCGAAATAGCGCACTCGCGCTGACGCCTCGGTAACCAGTCTCAACTTGTGCCGGTATGGCCGAATCCGCCGGCGCCGCGCGCGCTTTCGGCGAAGGAGTCCACCACTTCGAAATCCGCCTGCACCACCGGCACGATAACCAACTGGGCAATGCGTTCGCCTGGTTCGATTCGGAAAGGCTCCGAGCCGCGATTCCAGCAGGAAATCAGCAGTTCGCCCTGGTAATCGGAATCGATGAGCCCCACCAGGTTGCCGAGCACGATACCGTGCTTGTGGCCGAGTCCCGAGCGCGGCAGGATCACCGCCGCCAGTCCGGAATCTTCCAGGTGGATGGCGATGCCGGTGCGGATCAGCTCGCACTCTCCGGGAGGCAGCGTCAGGGGTTCGGCCAGGCATGCCCGCAGGTCGACGCCCGCCGATCCGTCGGTGCTGCGCCGCGGCAGGGCGATTTCCTTGCCGATCTTCGGGTCGAGCACCTTCAGGCGCACGCGGCGCACGATATTCGTTTCCATGGGTGGCTCCTGGCGGATTCGCGCTTCCCTGCCCTGGCGCCGCGGATCAGCCCGCCTGTGTGGAACTCAGCTCCGGGCGCATCGAGTGGAATCGTTCCGCGATCAGTTCTATCAGCCGAGTGGCTACGACGGTCTTTGGCGCCTGCTCGAGGTCCGCCTCACCGCCCTCCCAGAGCACGGTCAGCGAATTGGTTTCCAGGTCGAACCCGCAGTCGCTGCCGACGCGGTTGGCTGCGAACATGTCCATGCACTAGTAGACAATAATGCAACGTGCGTTCTCCCTGAGATTCTGCGTTTCGGCGGCAAATCCCACGGTAAATGGCCGATTATCCAGTGCCGCCACGCTGGCGAGCGTGTCGGGCGAACGCACCAGTTGCAGGTTCATCGTCGAGCCGGTCCGCTTGATCTTCTGGCCGGCGGCGCACTCCGGCCTGTAGTCGGAAATCGCCGCACAACCGATAAAGATATCCGCAACGCCGATCCACTCGTGGACGCCGGCGTACATTTCCTCGGCTGTTTCCACGTCGACCCGCCGGACGCCCCCCGGTGTAGGCACGGCAACCGGTCCGCTGACCAACACCACGTCGGCGCCTGCCCGCTGTGCCGCCGCCGCAAGGGCATAACCCATCTTGCCCGAACTCCTGTTGGTGATGTAGCGCACCGGATCGATGGGCTCGCGGGTGGGGCCGGCGGTGATCACGGCGCACAGGCCCTTCAGGGACTGCGAACCGATGGCGACGGGTTCCGCGAACACCGTGCCCACGATTTCCTCCGGCTCCACCATGCGGCCCGGGCCGTCCTCGCCGCAAGCCTGGTCCCCGTGGGCGGGTCCCAGTATCCGGACCCCGCGCCCTTCCAGCGCGCGGCGATTTGCCTGTACCGACGGGTGCTGCCACATGGCCTGGTTCATGGCCGGCGCCAGCAGCACCGGCGCCTGGCTGGCAAGACAAAGCGTACTCAACAACCCGTCAGCCAGACCTGCGGTCAGGGATGCCATGAAATTCGCGGTCGCCGGCGCCACCAGCACCAGGTCGGCCCAGCGGGCCAGCTCGATGTGGCCCATCGCGGCTTCCGCGCCTTCGTCCCAGAGATCGTCGCGCACCCGGCGACCCGATACCGCCTGAAAAGTCAGCGGCGATACGAATTTGCCGGCGCCCGGCGTCATCACCACCTGCACCTGTGCGCCCTTCTCCCGCAGCCGGCGCACGAGCTCGGGGCTCTTGTACGCAGCCACGCCTCCGGTCACACCGAGTAGAATCCGGATCCCGCCGTTTTGTTCAATTTCGGACATGAGCCGTTCAGCATATCCCCTGAAACACCCCTTTGCCACCGCGCCATGTCGAGTTTCAGTAGATTTTGCCCACTTTCTGAGGGTAGCCGAAGGCCTGATGCAGTAATAGATTCTGCAAAACCCTGAAAGAGGAGTGAATGTGGGATTGAGTGACTGGCCGGCGTCGGAGCGGCCGCGGGAAAAACTGCTGAGGAATGGAGCGCGAAGTTTGACGGACGGCGAGCTGCTCGCCGTGCTGCTCGGGCACGGAACGGCCAACGAGGATGCGCTGGAGTTGAGTCACCGGTTGCTGCACGCCTGCGGCGACCTGAGTCGCGTGCTCACGGCCAGTCCGGTCGCGCTGAAACAGGCGCCCGGCCTCGGACCCGCCAGGATCGCCCGGATCAAGGCGGCGCTGGAGACCGGGCGCCGGCATCTGGAGGCGCCAGAACCCCATCGCAGCGCCCTCAGCGCCCCGGAGGACGCAGTGCGGTACTTTCGGGCACGGTTGGCGGATCTGCCCCACGAGGTATTCAGTTGCCTGTTCCTCGATACGCGCCATCGGCTGATCCGCTACGAGGAGTTGTTTCGCGGTACCGTGGACGGCGCAGCGGTGTATCCCCGTGAAGTCCTCAAGCGTGCGCTGCATCACAACGCCGCAGCCGTCATCTTCGGACACAATCATCCCTTAGGTTGAAGTGGAGTTGTATACGTTCAATTGATGCGCGCGATTCCGCGCAAATGATATGAGAAACAAGAACTAAAGAGTGGCGTCCCCGGAGGTGTTGTACGAACCGTGAGTCTGGCTTCAGTTTTTGGTTTCTGAACTCCCTTAGCCTGCTCCCTCCTATGTGAACCATAGTGTAGACCATGGAGCGGATCCGTCGCGTTGTCCACGAGCTGTCCACGGGCGCGGGCCCTGAATCAGCCAATGGCGCCGGTGGGCAGGCGGTGGGCAACGCGATCTAGCCTGTTAGGCTTTGTCCCCGCTGGGTAACCGGGCTGGTGCGCCACTGCCGCGTTCCGGAAATTGACGGCACAACTTATCGATTCTCGAAATCTCGGTCCTCACCAGCGCCAAATCGTTATTTGAAAGAAGTGATTGGCTGATCGTAGCGCCTTCATAACGGCAGCTGGGACGAAGTGCGCTGAGGTTGTTGAAAAGCCCCACAAAATCCTTGTTGACATTACCGAGTCGTCGAGATCTGTTTATCTTGCTGTGAATGGCTCCATGTGACTTGGACGACCGGTCGAGCATGGAAGTCAAAATCAATTGTGCCTTGGAAACGAGTTCGCACGCACTATAGAGATTGTCCACTGCTGGCCCGGATTTGTGGTGCTCAATCGCGTATTGAGCTGCGTCCAGGAAATCGTTCGCGGACCTCAACAGTGAAGTGCATAGAGCTCTGCTACGAAGAAAATTGAAACTGACGAACCACCCGGTCTCGATCCTGATGATCGTCAGGTGACCGCAATCGAGATCCTCTTCCAGCAAGTCAAAGCCTTCCAGACCGTCGAGATCCGATCGGTAAACATGGCCTCCCTTTTCAATGGGGCGTGAGGCTCTGATATTCGCCATACCCCGAACTTCTTCGTTGAATCTGACGACGACTGCCTTGTCCGGCGGGAATAGAGCCTGAGCGAAAGAATAAGTGAAGTCTTCGTCAATCGATCCCGAACGTTGGCGCCGCTCAATTTCAGGACCCCACCACAACTCCTCGGCCTGCCGCAGGAGGCGATCGAGACCGTCCTTGCCCAGCGGTGAATCGTTGGGTGTCCGATCCATCATTGTCCCCATACCTTGGTGATCCTCAACATCGCGATACTGCAGTTTCTCTTTCCAATTGAGAGTTCACCCGATTCAACAAGGGAATCGGCGCGTGACGAGCAGCCTGTCCCCCAGACCCACTTCTCATTTCTTTCCAGCCACCCCGAAGAGCAGGCACGCCATACCGCCAACGATCGTCACGACATGGGGCCAGTTGCCGACCATGTCGAGCACAATTCCGACGGTGCCTAGAACCACCAAACAGACACTCAGTTGTCGAGCGGACTGTCGGACAAGCCATATGTCGAACCGCCGCGCAAACCACTGTCCAATCATTACTTCTCCTCGAAAATTTGCAGATTCACCGTCTCCGATGCGGTTTGTGCTTGACGGTCGCCCCAACCCATCAGCGGTCGGCCGGAATGAGGTTCACTGACACTCGCGTTCCTGTGGCGGCAGCATATCGGCACAGCGTGGCGAAGGAGGGGATTCCGTGCCGCCTTCCAGTCGGGCGATGGCCGCCTCGGTAGTGCCGATGCGCCGGGGGAGTTCCGCCTGCGTCAGGTTTGTCGCCTCTCGGGCGCGAACCAGCGCCGCGACCAGCTCGTATTCCTCATCGACTATGGTTTATTCCTCCCGAAGTCCCGGGTCGCGCATGAGCCGTTTCTTCAGGTCCGTCGGTATCGTCATACAGTGACCATCCCATATCCGGTTTTGTTTCACCGCGAGTGCAAGCTGTGGCATCTATCGCGGCGGGTTTGTTCACGACATGCAGGTCCGCTACTGCCGCCGGACCGATGTCACCCGGATCTTGCGAGCCTGCCTGCATTCGGCCTGGGTCCAAACCTCACCGGGCCTGGAATCGAGAGGCCCGAGGTCGGATTCGCCGGGCGATGTCGCACCGGCGGCAGCGAACCGGACGCCCAAACCCTGTCGCGAAACACAAGCGCTCTCTTTAAGCACTCAATACTTGGCAGCGTGATCGTCAGCGTCAACGGGCCATGCAGTACGTCGGAGCGATTCATTGCTGAACGGTCCAGGAACGGATCAGCTATTGGCGCTGTCCTGCGCATTAAACTCGTGGTCGTACTGAGCCGCCTCGGCTGGCGGTTCGGCGAGACGTATCGCCTCTATTTCGGCGTCTGACAGGTTCTCCACCGCAATCGCTCGCCGGTCGCGCCGCTTGAGGCGCGTGTACTCCTCGATCGACAGGAGCACCAGGCGCTCCCGCCCGTTTCGGGTGATCGACAACGGCGCCTTCAGCGCCTCGTCCTGGAAGCGACCGAAATTGCGTTGAAACTCGCGAGATGTGATGCGCCGCATTGAGGTCCTTCCGATGATGTCGGGCGCACAGCATACCGACTGCCTGACAAGGCTTCAAATGTCCAGCGAACCCTTCCCGTGCAGGTCTCTCTCCGCTACTCTATAACTATAACTTATTGATAATATTATTGTTAATGGAATTGAGTTTCCGCGTTACCACACACTCTCCAACTTACTTTGAAACGCAATCGGAGTCAGTACGCCACCGCCAGACATGACCACTCCCGTTTCGGGAGACGCCCTTTCGCCCACCGATGACTCGGGTCCGATGCGCTCGCCGATTGGAATGGCTGCGCCAATTCGCTGGGCAGCTTCACGTTTAACAATGCAGGTACTCTCTTGCTTGGCTGCGTTTCGGCCCAATCCCCAGAAGCGCAATGATTAGCGCTCACCGGGATCGACCGATTACACGTCCTCGTCCGCCGGCGACCGCGGCGGAATTTTCCCCCAAGATTTGGCGACGCCATGCCACTTGCCTTCAGGTACTCGCGCGACCAGTTCGAGTTCGATGTGCCGTCCGTCATCCAGGCGACGGGTGCCGAGTTTGAAGCGGGCCATAGTGGAACCCGCCTGAATCGCCTCGATCAGCCGAGGAATCCTCGCGGCGACACCGCCGAGAAACCTGCGCTGTTCGACCGTCAATTCGTCCAGGATCCGAACCGGTTCAAAATGCCTGTGCATATATACAGCATGCCCGATCCTGGAACCCGCGGGCAAGCGCATGCGTGCGATTCGCCACGCCACCGGGTGCGTGCGCGCCGCACCCGACCACAGTGCTACGCGTCCGGGGACGATGGTCGCCTCCATCCGCGTTGGCGCCGATGACCTAAGGGACGGATACAGGCTCCAGCAAGTCCGGTCCGCGCGCGTTGGGATTGTTGATCCTTGTGGAAATCGGATGGGCATCGAGCAGCCCGTCCGCAAGCGGCTCGGCGACCGCCAGGGCCTCCTCCTTCGTGCCGGTAAGCCAGGCGTCCTGCTCGAACAGGCCCTCCAGCACCACCGGCATGCGCTTGCGCGTGTTGTGAATCTCGGCCATCAGTGCGTTGGCCGGGGCGGTGACGATCGTGCACGACTCGACACGCTCGCAGGCCTCCGTATGGGAATACTCCCACAACCCCGCGAACGCCATCGGCCTCCGATCGGCAAGATAAACGAGCCACGGCTGCTTGCGCCGGGTGCCCGCGACCGCCTGCCACTCGATGAACGAACTCGCCGGCACCAGGCAACGCCGATCCGACGCCCAGGCGTGGCGGTAGGCGGGAAGCTTCGCCATGGTTTCGCAGCGCGCGTTCGCGGTGGCGTACCGTGGCACGACGCCGCGGGCCCAGACCGGAACGAGCGGCCAGACCGCCGAGCGCATCGCCCGCCGGTCCCCGTTCATGCGGATGGTCGGTACCCTTGTGATACGCCGCTCCCGGGTGGACTCGCGTTTCGGGGGAGGCTCAGACGGTGCGATGTTGTGGCGATTCGCGACGTCTACGGGCGTCTCGGCGTCGATCACGTCGAATGCGTCCATCAACGCCTGCGTATCGGTGGCTATGTTATAGCGGCCGCACATCGTCGAAGAATAACACCGGCGGCTTCACGCAGGGTCCACCGCCTACCGAGCGCCTGGCAAGTCTTAAGAAGCCGGGCGAACCGTGCCCGCATGGGTCCATCCGCGCCGAGAGGAGCCGGGATAGCCAATCGGGAAGTCGTGGACCTATTGAGCCGATTCCTCCTCGGCAAAGAGGTTATCGTCGGAAACGTCCAGGTGCTCGCGAATGCGCTCGAGCGCTTCCTGCGCGCTGATTTCACCCGACCCGAAACGTTCCACGAACCGGCGGACCACGAAGGACTGCTTGTATTCCAGAAACACCTTGGCCAACGCGAGAAGGTCATGGACATTGCGATTCGCCATGGCCTTCATTATCGGGGTGTTCATGAGGTTGTCTATATTCAAATCCGGCGAAAACGGCGAGTTATGTGTGTCCGGACGACGGCGATTCAGGTGCGCGGGATCGAGTCATGGCCAGCCAGGATGGATCCTCCCCGAAATGACGCACGAATGCCGTCGGTGGGCGCGGTTGCCCGAGCTGATGTCTACGGGCTCGACCCGGAAACCGCCG
>VYEH01000018.1 GCA_009843005.1 Pseudomonadota bacterium
CCCACCGAGCAGTCAATCCCCCTAAACGGCCCAACCGAACAACGTCATCACGGCAATCACCGTCACGCTGATGAAGAGCGTTCGGAAAACCAGTTGCATCGCGCGGCGCGCAGCGACGCTCGGGTCGGAAATGTCCGCCGCGGTGCCCCCCATGGCCGCCTTGCCTACGCACGCAACCACCTGGTCGTTACTGTGATGGAACGGCAGGTCCGATTTCAGTTCGTATTGACGCCAGCAGTTGACGGCCTCATCGAAATTCCCGCTCAGGGCGTACCCGAGCACCGCCAAACGCGCGGGTAGCCACGCCAGGGCGCCGATAACCGCTTCGATCGCCGACAGGGCGGGCGTGACCCGTTCCGGGTCGCTGACCCCGATCGTCGTCGCCCGCCGGCGAAGCAGGTCGCTGACACGGAACAGCCACGCGCCCACCGGGCCGAGCACGATGAACCAGAATACGACGCCGAAGAACCGGTGGGTGGCCTGCACGAATATGGCCTCCTCCACGGCGATCACGTCTTTCGCGCCGGAATGCTCCACCTCGCAAAGATCGGTCAGGACGCGTTCGGCTTTGTCGGCATCGGAGTCCGCAAGGGCCTGGCAATACTCTTCCACCTCGGCGGCGAGATCCCGGGGACCCAGGCAGAAGAACAGCACCAGCACGGCGAAGAGCAGGTAGGGAAGATCCCATGCCACGCCGGTCTGCAGCAGCGCCCGACTGGCCCAGGCCACGGGAATCAGGGGCAGCAGCACAAGCAGGATGCTCCCCGGATACACCAGCCAGATATTGGCGCCGCGCAAGCTGTCCAGTCCGAAGTCGAAATAGGGATCGAACCAGCGCAACTCCCGCAGGTGCAGCACCTGGGTCGCAATTCGTTCGAGGCCGAGCCCGAATATCAGGGCGATCAGTTTCATGAGCCGGTGGTTAAATTGCCCTGCCGAAGCATAGGCCGCGCGTGGCTTCCGAACAAGGCACCACCGGTTGCTCGAGCCGGCACCGCGTATGTGCGCGCTTGTGAACGCGCTGATACGGCGTTATAAGGTTGATGCAGCACTGGCATCCGAGAAAAGTCATGACCCGAAGCCGCCGCCTTGGCGTCGTAATGGATCCCATCGAGAGCATTCAGCCGAAGAAGGATTCCACGCTTGCCATGCTGCTGGCCGCTCAACGAAGGGGCTGGACGCTGACCTATTTTCGCCAGCAGGATCTGGCCGTGCGCGACGGCGCGGCCCTCGGCCGCGGGCGGCGGATCACGGTGAGGGACGACAATGCGTCCTGGTTCGAATTCGGTGACGAATGGGAGGGCAGCCTGGAGACACTGGACGTAGTCCTCATGCGCAAGGACCCGCCTTTCGACATGGAGTACATCTATACGACCTATATTCTCGAGCTGGCCGAGAACCGGGGCTTGCTGGTCGTCAACAAACCGTCGAGCCTGCGCGACATCAACGAGAAGGCCTATACGGCGTGGTTCCCCCAATGCACGCCTGCCGGCCTGATCTCCAGATCCCGGCGCGACCTGAAGGCTTTTCTGGAGGAACAGGGCAGGGTGGTGCTCAAACCGCTGGACGGCATGGGCGGCAAATCGATTTTTGTCGTCGACCGGAACGATCCCAATACCAATGTCATCCTGGAAACATTGACCGAGTACGGCGAACGGTTCGCACTCGCTCAGCGCTATGTTCCGGAGATATCCGACGGCGACAAGCGGATTCTGCTGATCGAAGGCGAACCGGTTCCCTTTGCATTGGCGAGGATTCCGGCCCCCGGCGAATTCCGCGGCAACCTGGTGGTGGGCGCCCGGGGCGTGGGCCGCGAACTGACCCCGCGGGATCGATGGCTGTGCGAGGAGGTCGGCCCGGTGCTGAAACGCATGGGCGTCATGTTTGCCGGGCTCGATGTCATCGGCGACTACCTGACGGAGATCAACGTGACCAGTCCCACCGGAATACGCGAACTGGATCGGGCATTCGAAATCGACATCGGCGGTTTGCTGATGGAAGCCATCGAGGCCAGGCTCTCGGCCTGAGTCCGGTCCGGCCCGTGTTACCGACCGGCCTTCGACGGCGCCGGATCGCGCCGCAACGGTAGCGGCCCGGGATGCCGGGATGCGATAATGACCGCACGCTCGGCACTTCGCGTTTCCCATGAGCACACTGCAAGACCAGTTCCTGATCGCCATGCCAACCATGAGGGACCCGAATTTCCGCGGCACCGTGACCTACCTTTGCAAGCACGACGAAAAAGGCGCGCTGGGCATCATCATCAACCGTCCCCTGCGCATGCGGGTTTCGGAGATTTTCCGGCAGCTTTCGCTGGACGTCATCGACGAGTTGCAGGCCGAGCGTCCAGTGATGGGCGGCGGGCCCGTTCAGGTTGACCGGGGTTTCGTCATCCATCAGTCCGGCTAGCCGTTCGACAACACCCTGAACGCCACCGGCACGGGCATCAAGGTCACGGTTTCCCAGGATGTTCTCGACTCCATGGCGCGCGGCGCCGGGCCCGATCCGGCGCTTGTCGCCCTGGGCTATGCCGGCTGGGATCCCGGTCAGCTCGAGGCGGAAATCGCCGGCAATGCATGGTTGAACGCCCCCGCCGACCCCGCGATCATCTTCGACACGCCTGTTGAGCAGCGTTGGGCGGCGGCCACGGCGCTGCTCGGCGTCGAACCCGGCCACCTTTCAAGCTATGCAGGACACGCCTAGCAGCCCGTGGCGCAATCACCGCTGCATGGGCGGCCGGAATTGACCCCCGCCGCCGATCGCAACATCCTGCTCGCGTTCGACTTCGGGTACCAGCGTATCGGCGTGGCCACCGGAAACCTGCTCACCGGCACGGCCACACCGCTCGGGGCGATGGAATCCGCGGGCGAGCCACCCTGGAATCTTCTCGACCGCTCCATCGAGGAGTGGCGCCCGGGAAGGTTGCTCGTGGGAATTCCGGGCGGAGCCGGCGCTGCCGATGTGGCCACCGGTGCGCGTGATTTCGCCGCCGCGTTGAAACGGCGCTATGGGTTGCCGGTGGTCACCACGGACGAGCAATTGACCTCCCGCGCCGCGGAGTCGCGGCTGCGGGAAGCCAGGGCGTCCGGGCAGATGACGCGGCGGGTCAACAAGGGCGACATCGACAGCCATGCGGCCTGCATCATCGCCGAACAGTGGATGGGCGGTCCGGCGTGACCCACCCGGATACGCGCGGCACGATTCACCTGGAGGATGCCGAAGTCCTCTCGCAGCAACGGTTTGCGGGCAATCAGTTCATCCTGAGGGTAAAGGCGCCCGCGTGCGCCGCCAGCGCCGTCCCGGGCAGTTTCGCCCACCTGACGTGCGACGATGCGATTCCCATGCGCCGGCCCCTGTCGATCATGCGGGCCAACCCGGAACAGGGCTGGCT
>VYEH01000216.1:0-2690 GCA_009843005.1 Pseudomonadota bacterium
TCCCGAGGGAATGGCCGGGTACTTCAACGCAACCCTGGAAATGGCCAGGCAGTTTTCCGAGCAGGGCATTGAACCGAGCCGCATCTTTGTCGCGGTGGGTTCGGGCAGCACCTTTGGTGGTCTCGTGCTGGGAGCTATGCACGTCGACCCATCTTTCGAAGTCGTCGGTATCAGTGTCAGCCGAATGTCGGATTATCTGAGCGAAAAAATCCCGCAGCTGACGGAAGATGCCATCGAATTATTGGGACTGGACAGGGGAGCCCGGGGAGGAGACCTGACGACCTACGACCAATACATCGGCGAAGGCTATGGCGCTTTGACCGACGGCGCTCGAGAAGCGATACGACTGGTCGCCGAGACAGAAGGCGTGTTTCTGGATCCGGTCTACACGGGTAAATGCATGGCGGGCCTGGTAAATCTTGTCCGCAAGGGGATCGTCGACAGGGATGAGACGGTCGTGTTCATTCATACTGGCGGCTCACCAGCGCTCTTCGCGTACGAGAAGGACGACTTGATGGCCTGACAGACTGCCTGTCCGCAGCATCAAAATACAAAGACGCAAGTTTCACGGCAACACACACAGTAATATGAAAGCTGCTTGAGGTGGAACGAACAAACCGCATGCTTAAGAAATTGGGTTTCGCTGTACCTCTTCTCCCATTGCTCGTGGTGTGCACGATTCTGGTGGCCTGCAGCACCGAGCGCAGTCCGTTGGACGACAGCAACAGCATTGTTCTGTCGAGCAACAAGCCGGGCGTACGCCTGGACCCTCATCTCGATGTCAAGTGGGAAGTCCTGTACATACTCTCGGCCGTCTATGAAACCCTTGTCTATCAGGATGCAGGCGGAAATTTCGTCCCGGGACTGGCTACGGAATGGATCGTCGGAGACGATGGCAAATCCTATGCCTTCACCCTGCGCGAAGACGTGCGTTTCCATGACGGTTCACCTTTCAACGCCGAGGTCGTCAAATTCAATATTGAACGGATCCAGTCCCTTGGGCCCCGCTCGCTGAAGGCCAGGTCGCTGCTGCCCGACGTCAAGTCCATCGAGATACTGGATGAGTACAACATCCGGATCGATCTGAACGAACCCAACGGCTTTTTCCTGTTCGGACTGAGTCTGCCCTACCTCTCCATGGTCTCACCCACAGCAGTGCAAACATGGGGTGACGAATACCATCAGCACCAAAGCGGTACCGGCCCGTTCATGTTCGAGGAGTACCTGGTGGGCGATCGATATACGCTGGTACGCAATCCGAACTATGACTGGGCACCGCAAATCTACAATCACGACGGTCCGGCTTACCTGGAAAAAATAACCTGGCACTTCCTGGCTGAGCCCTCGACGCGGGCGCCCGCACTCCTGGCCGGCGACGTGGACGTCGCTGTCGACCTGTTGCCTACCGACGCCCAGTACGTCATGGATTCCCCCGAACATACAGTCTCCATCGCCAACCTGACCGGTCAGCCGGCATTCTGGTATCTGAATACCCAACTGGCGCCCACCAACGACATCAGAGTACGACGCGCAATTTTGCATGGCGCCGACATGCAGATTGCGGTCACGGCGATCAAGCGAGGGTTCAATCGAGTTTCGCACGGTCCCATGGCAAGCGTAACGCCGGACTACGCGAGCCAACTGGAGGGGATGTACCCTCACGACCCGGAACTCGCAATCTCCCTGCTCGAACAGGCCGGATGGCTGGATACCGATGGGGACGGTACCCGCGAAAAGGACGGCATGCCTCTTGTCGTGCTCATGTCCATGGTGAATTGGGGGCAGAGCAGGGAGTTCAGTGAACTACTCTATTCCCAACTCAAAGCCATTGGCATCGAACTGCAAATCGAAATGATGGACTACGGCGTGCAGGTGGAGGCCGGACAGCGAGGCCGGAAAAACATGCTGTTTATGGGCGGCTCGGGTCATTCTGCTTTTGACACGCTCAAACCGTTTTTCCATTCCGACAATGCTGAACAAGGGTTTGCCTGGGCAAAATACCAGGATCCCGAGCTTGATCGATTGCTGGACGAAGCTGCTCTGCTCACCGGTGACGTGGGGAAGCGAACGGAAATGTACGAGCAGGCCCAGACACTGATCATGGAACAAGCGCTCATCCTGCCAATCTATGACTACGCGCTGCTGATTGGCGTCAGTAACAGGGTCAAGGGCCTGGAATGGCGTTCGGTAGGCCTGGTTCCCACCTTTTACGAAATGTATCTGGAAAACCAGTGATCCAACCAGCTGATGATTGCGTATCAGTGCATGCTTGTGAACGCGCTGATGCGTAATTGTCGGTTGGATGGAGCACTCGTGACGACCGAATCGTAAGCACGATGGGCAGGTACATTGTCGGACGACTGTTGACTGCCGTACCGGTCCTGTTCGGGGTCATCACGGTCGCTTTTGTTCTTCTTTATCTCCTGCCGGGAGATCCTGCTTCCACCATGCTGGCCAGATCGGGCGCGTCTGCGCAGGACATTGCGCAACTGCGCACCGAACTGGGGTTGGACGATCCCTTGTACGAGCAATATGCCGACTACATCGTCAGAACCGTTCAAGGCGACTTCGGCCGATCCATGGTAAGCCAGGAGCCGGTGCTGGAACTGTTGCTGGCGAGGATTCCGACGACCCTGGAGTTGGTGATGGCGGCGCTGCTGATGGCGATTCCCATCGGCACGCTGCTGGGG
>VYEH01000216.1:2700-13959 GCA_009843005.1 Pseudomonadota bacterium
TGACTGCCGCGGTTCACCAGAATTCCTGGATCGACCGTCTGGTGGTGGCATTTGCGTCGGTAGGCGTGTCGATGCCTTCCTTCTGGCTTGGCCTCATGCTGATCCTGTTCTTCTCGGTCACTCTGGGCTGGCTTCCGTCCTTCGGGCAGGGCGAATTTCGGCACTTGATTCTGCCGGCTGGTGTTCTGGCGTTCGGAGCGGTCGGCACCATCACGCGGACAGCGCGCACCGGCATGGTGGACGTTCTGAAGCAGGATTACATCGTTATGGCACGATCGAAGGGCCTGGCCGAGCACACCACGTTGGTGCGTCATGCTCTGAGAAATGCGCTTGTTCCGATCGTGACGGTCATAGGCCTGCAATTCGGTTGGCTGTTGTCGGGATCGATCATCGTGGAAGCCGTATTCTCCCGCCAGGGGTTGGGACTGATCCTGATCGACTCCGTGCTGGAGCAAGACTTGCCGGTGGTACAGGGAGCGGTTCTGCTGAGTTCGGTACTGTACATTTTCCTTAATTTGGTAGTCGACATCGCATACGTATTTGTCGATCCGAAAGTCCGCTACGGATAGGACAGCGGAGACGAATCGTGGACCGTACGATGGCCGATAGCAGCGAAACCGTGGCGAATCCCCAAAGCCTCACGCGAATTGCGCTGATTCGTCTGCTGGAAGACAGGATCGCATTATCCTGTATCGGCGTGCTTCTGCTGTTCTTCTTCCTGGCTGTCGGCGCCGCCTACCTCACGCCTTACGATCCGTATCATGCATCACCGGAGGAATCGCTGCTGCCTCCAAGCTGGTCTCACCTCATGGGAACGGACCTGATAGGGCGTGACGTCTTCAGCAGGGTTCTCTTCGGTGCCCGAATTTCAATGCTGATTGGCTTCATATCCGTAGGGATTTCCGCGACCATCGGCGTAACGCTGGGCCTGATTGCCGGCTACTACGGCAGATTCGTCGATACGATCATCATGCGCTTCATCGATACGCTCATGGCATTTCCCGGAATCCTTCTGGCGTTGACCATCATTGCGCTGCTGGGTCCTGGAATTCTCAATGTGATGATCGCCGTGGGGATAGGGGGCGTTCCGAGTTACGCTCGACTGGTACGCGGGTCCACCCTTTCAATCAAGGAAGAAGTGTACATCGACGCCGCAAGGTCTGTCGGAGCGAGAGACTGGCGAATCATGCGAGACCATATCCTGCCGAACGCATTTCCACCTGTTCTGGTGCTGATCAGCATGTCCTACGGCTGGGCATTTCTGAGCGCCGCCAGTCTGAGTTTTCTCGGCCTCGGGGCGGAATCGCCCGCAGTGGAATGGGGCGCGATGCTCAACGACAGCCGCGCACTGCTGTGGGTCGCTCCCTGGACTGCCATTTTTCCGGGGATCGCCATCATGTGTGTGGTGCTGTCGACAAATCTGCTGGGCGATTCGCTGCGGGACGCCATCGATCCGCGCCTGCGTCAATAGAACGAAATGTCGGTGTTGGAAGTCAAGGGCTTGAAGACGCAGTTTCACACGCGAGAAGGCGTGGTCAGGGCGGTCGATGACGTTTCCTTTGAACTTGACCAGGGGGAAACGCTGGCGATCGTAGGCGAAAGTGGCAGCGGCAAGAGCTGTACGGTGCTATCTGTCCTGCAACTCGTACAGAGACCGCCCGGCAGGATCGTCGCGGGTGAAGTCCGCTACGGGGGGCGCAATCTATTGGAGCTGAGCGAGCGCGAGATGCGCGCCGTGCGCGGCAAGAGCATTTCGATGATTCTTCAGGATCCCATGACGTCTCTGAATCCCTTGCTGACCGTGGCGACTCAAATCGGCGAAGTGCTGCAGGTGCACATGGGACTGGACAAACGACAGGCACGCCGAAGGACGACGGAACTGCTTCGCATGGTCGGAATCCCCGAACCGGAAATGAGGTTGGATGACTATCCGCACCAGCTATCCGGTGGCATGCGCCAACGAGTGATGATCGGCATCGGGCTTGCCTGCAGTCCAAACGTATTGATTGCGGACGAGCCGACCACGGCGCTGGATGTGACGATCCAGGCTCAAATCATCGATCTGATCAAGCGTCTGCGAAACGAATTCGGCATGTCGATCATCTGGATTACACACGATCTGGGGGTGGTGGCGGGCCTGGCGGATCGCGTGATGGTGATGTATGCAGGCCAGGTCGTCGAAGTAGCCCCCGTCGAGCAGCTTTTTCGCGAACCACGACACCCCTATACCATCGGTCTGCTGAATTGCCTGCCGCGACTGGACATTGACCGCGCGGAAAAGCTGACTGCGATCGAAGGATTGCCGCCGGTACTAATCGGCAGGCCGGCAGGATGCCCATTTTCGCCGCGTTGTCCACAGGCCGTTGAAAAGTGCTCGAAACAGCGGCCCGACCTGAAACCGGCGGGGCCAGGGCATCGTGTTGCTTGCTGGGCCGCGAGGTTATAGGAACAGCATTCCCGTGGCCGGCTCGAAGGAAATGTACCCGAGATGACGTCAGACGAAGTTCTGATAAGTGTGCGCAACCTGAAGATGCACTTCCCGGTACACCAGGGCGCCATTTTCCAACGTTCGCGCGGCCGCATACGGGCTGTGGATGGAATAAGCCTGGACATCAGGAAAGGCGAGACTTTGGGCCTGGTCGGCGAATCGGGGTGCGGCAAGTCGACACTCGGGCGAGCCATCCTGCAGATGCATCGACCCACTGCGGGAGAGGTCTACTTTCGTGACATGAATCTGACTTCAATGCAGCGGAATCGGTTGCGTCGAATGCGTCGCCACATGCAGATGATCTTTCAGGATCCCTATGCCTCGCTGAATCCGCGAATGACGGTCGGAGATATCGTTGCGGAACCGCTCATCGTACACAACATATCGGGCGGCAGAAAACGCCGGGAACAGGTTCAGACGCTCTTCGAGTTGGTCGGACTGAATCCGGTCTTCGTGAATCGCTATCCACACGAGTTTTCGGGCGGACAGCGGCAGCGTGTCTGCGTGGCGCGTGCCCTGGCCTTGAACCCGGATTTCATCGTCTGCGATGAGGCCGTCGCCGCCCTTGACGTTTCCATCCAGGCGCAAATCATCAACCTGCTGATGGAGCTACAGGCGAAGCTCAACCTGACCTACCTTTTCATCGCGCACGACCTTTCCGTGGTACGGCACATTTCTGACCGGGTGGCCGTGATGTATCTCGGCAAGATTGTGGAATTGGCCTCTCGGCAGGACCTGTATGCCAATCCCCGGCACCCCTACACCAGAATCCTGCTTTCATCGATTCCCGTGCCGAATCCTCAATATGAGAAAAAACGTCGGAGGGAACTGCTTGCGGGCGATCCGCCCAGCCCGGCGAGTCCTCCGAAGGGCTGCAACCTGAGCACACGCTGTCCCCTGGCAACAGCGGAATGCTACAAGCATGAACCGGAATTCAGGGAAATGGGCCGGGGTCACTGGGCGGCATGTTTTCGAGCTTGAGGCTCGGCCCCGGGAACTTCGCGCCAGGCCTTCAATTGTGATCGAAAGACAGTGCAGAGCGCGTTCCGCGAGTCGCCCGGCCTGGGACAGGCTTGTAAACGCTGTGAATGGCGGTGAAGTCCTGGCAGTCTTTCGTCGGACTCTTATACTCAAGTTCAAGCCGTGCTCTGCAGCGGGCAAGACTGAGCCCCCAGTGCTGGCTCTTGTACTTTCTGAAATCGGCGATGGCCCTCTGAACATCGTTCTTGATGAACAAGTCAATACACTGAACGGCGTTCGATCAAGCCAAAGTGCTTGTTTTCGTCGCGGCGAGATGCGTATCGGGAAGACGTGTATTGTGCTGGATCGCGCCTCGATCTGGGAGCCCCGTCCCGATTGGAGTAAATTTCGATCAAAGCCCGAGGAAGTGACCAGAGCACTGGAATCGGCACTGAGCCTGGCGCAAGGGCAGGCGTCATCGACATCCATCCTGGAGGCGATTGGCGCATCGGTCAGTCTGGACGCGACCCGGCCGACACTTCACGAATTCCTTTGCAGGGCACGACGGGGTATGGACGCGCTGGAGGTTGGTTTGAAGGGGGAGCCGGGCGCATTACATGCCGGCGTCTCGCAGTTGGCAGGGCTGGGGCCGGGACTGACGCCGGCCGGTGATGACTTTCTGTGCGGTTTGATGTTGTGTCTCTGGCTGCGCCATCCTGACCCGCTTGCCGTATGTCGGTCCATATTGCAAGTTGCGGTTCCCCGCACAACGCTTTTGTCAGGCGCAATGTTGCAGCGAGCGGCGGCAGGAGAGTGCAACGCTGACTGGCATCATTTGTTCCACTCGGTCACGAGCGGAGACCGGAAACGTTCAGGCGTTGCGGCAGGCCGGATTCTTGCCCATGGCAACACCTCCGGAAGCGACTCTTTGGCTGGCTTCTTGTGGATGAACAGACTGCAGCAAACGCTCCAACTGGCGCAGCCCGGCCTGGTTCATTCGGACCAGGGATTAACCTGATCGGTCATCGGCCACGGGAACGGAGTCTCCCCTTCATCCAGCGGCAGGTCCCCGGCTTCCTGCAGCCGGCTGGCGCGCCCGTCCGTGTACTCCTTCAGCAGAACGATCTTGCCGTCCTGAACCCTGCCGATTGCGACGGTGCCCACAGCGGTTCTTCTGCCGTTGGATTTCCTTGTGGTCGCGAACTGGTATTCCGCGGCAAACCGGTCGCCATCCACCAGGACCCAGTTCACATAAACCCTTGTGTCCTCGAAATTCGTCTGCCAGTAGCGGAAGACGTTCAGCGCCCCTTCTGCGTCCGTGCGCTCGCCCGGAAAGGCAAACAGAAGATCCGGGTGTGCGGATGACATGAATACCGCTTCATCTCCGCTTTCCCACGATTCCAACGAGGCGACGACCAATGCCTCGATATCGTCGGCCGTGTTGCTGCATCCCGAAGAAACGCATGCAACTGCGGAGACCGCACAAAACAGGACCAGTCGCATGGGCAGGGGACTTCCTACCAGTTGTACCCTACGGTGGCCCCGATCCAGCGCGGCTTGCCGTAGACATCGGTCGAGAATCCCAGGAACGCGAGATCGAACGAAAATGTTCGGTACACCGTATCGCTGAGATTTTCGGCGAATACGCCCGCGTTCCATCTGCCGTCGGCGCTGTACCACATCAGGCGGGCGTTGGTGATCGAATAGCTTTCCTCGAAGTGGCTCGGGCTGTTGAACGAATCGAAATATTGTTCATCGAACCAACTGAAGTCGCCCTCGACAGCCATGCTGCCCCCGCCCGAGAGATCCCACTCGTATCGCGCCAGGAGAGTCAGCTTCATGTCGGGCGTCAGCGGCATCTTCGCATCGACCATCTGCAATCCGAACAGCGTCACGTCCTTCAGGGTAGCGTCCAGCGCGGTGGCGGTTGCAACCACGTCGAAACCATCCGACGGCGAAGCGGCCAGCTCCAGTTCCACCCCGGTGATATCCGCATCCGAGTTGAATGCCTGTGCGCTCAACGTCGTACCGTCGAACTGGAAGGCCTGGGAGTCGTCGTAGTTGTACGCGAACGCGGCCCCGTTGAATCGGACCGTGTCGTCCTGGAAATTCGACTTGAAGCCGGCCTCGAAACTGTTCAGCGTCTCGGTATCCACGGGAATGCCCGGTATGGCGCCTGCTCTGGCGGTGAATCCGAGGTTGAACAGGCCCGCCTTGTGTCCTCTGGATACCCCGGCGTACGCCAGCGTGTTGTCATTCGGTGTCCAGGAAAGGCGCAGATTGAAGTCCGCGTTGCTGTCATCAAGCGTCGCCAGGTCGCCGACCGTGGATGAATTGAAGGCCAGGCCGGTATCCTGGTTGTCAAGGTCGTAGTTCTTTTCCTCCTGGGTGAACCGCAGGCCCAGGGTCAGGCCAACCGTGTCGGACAACTGGTAGTCGAGGTTGCCGAACAACGCCTGGGAATTCGTCGACAGCTCGTAGTTGACAGGCGCCCTGATGACACCGCATCCGCCTGCAAATCCGGGCGAACAACGTGCCTGACTCCCATCGATGTCGTAGTTGATCAAATAGACGCCTGCCAGCCACTGGAGCCGGTCCGCGCCTCCGGCAACCCTGAATTCCTGGGAAAACTGGTCGCCGTTCGGGTGCACCTCGGTGCCTCGCTCGAACGGAGTGCCGTCGCTGTCGAACAGGGCATCCTTGGAGGTCTCTTCGAATCCCGTCACGGACACGAATTCCATGTCGTCTCCGGTCCACGCTATCCGGGCGATGCCCGTGGTTTGTTCCGTCTTGAGGTATATGTCCCTGTTGGAATGCGTGTCCCGGGGATCGTCGGGCGTGGGTTCGACGAACCCGGCGTAGCCCGGGTTGCCGATATTCGGAATCGCCTTGAAGGTCGGGGGCGGATCGTCGGCGCTGACGTGAGAGAACATGTTGCCGGCGTCGTTGTCGTTCGAACTGTGCTGCAACAACAGGTTGACGCTGAGGTTGTCGCCGGGCTCGAACAATAGCTGCCCGCGCACCCCGGTGTTGTTCAGAGCATTGCCGTCCTCGTTGCTTGCGACGCTGTTGTCCACCCAGCCGTCGTACTGATGCTGCAGGATGGATATGCGGGCCGACGCGGTGTCGCCCAATGGTCCGCTCAGCGCACCTTCCAGCTTGATCCGGTTGTATTCGCCGTACGTGAAATTCGCATAGCCTTCCGATTCTCTGGACGGTTTCGCGGTGACGTAATGGATCAGCCCGCCGGTCGCGTTTCGGCCATACAACGTGCCCTGCGGGCCGCGCAGGACCTCGATGCGTTCGATGTCGAATATCTGCTGATCGAGACCGATCAGGTTGGCCTTGTAGAACTCGTCGATGTAGACCGCCGAGGGGCTCTCGTTGATATCGGAGAAATCCCTTTGCGACACGCCTCGGAGCGCGATGAAGGGAAAATCTCCATCACCGGAGTTCTGCCCCATTGTCAGGCCGGGTGTGTAGAGGGCGAGGTCCAGCGTGCTGTCGATGACCAGTTCCCTGGCCCGGTCGCCCGAAAAGGCGGTCATGCTGATGGGAACATCCTGCGCTGCCTGCTCGCGCTTCTGGGCCGTGACGACAATTTCTTCCAGCCCCTGGGCGTAAACGGACACCACTGGAGCGCTCACCAGAGCAACGAGCGCCGGCGCCACGATACTTGTCACCTTGATCATTCCCATCCCCCTTCTTTCGCTTGAAAACTGTTGGCGCTGCGACGTGACCCGCCTCGGCAGACTCCTGGACTGATCGCTGGCTGACCGGATCGCCGGACCGGCGTTATCGCACCATCATAAAGATACCCGGTAACAC
This sequence comes from Pseudomonadota bacterium, assembly GCA_009843005.1. Lineage (GTDB taxonomy): Bacteria > Pseudomonadota > Gammaproteobacteria > Steroidobacterales > Rariloculaceae > UBA6522. The sequence goes on from VYEH01000216.1 coordinate 9,977, forward strand.
TATCTCACGCCACTTTTCGGAATAATTGTTCACGATAAGAACAATTACGCTAATTTACCTCAAAATCCGATTCGCTCCACGTCGCCATGATCCGGCGGGTGGCCCGCCCCATGACATCGCTTTCCAGGTAGGTTTCGTCGTCAAACACGGCGTCGGAAACCATCCGGTCCAGATCCACCTTGGTGATCAATTCAATTGCGAGGTCTTGCGCGATCGCCAGGTCGTCGCCGAAAAAGGAGTGCTGATACTCCGCGTACACGATCCGCGGCTTGGTTTCTTCCAAAGACAAGAGCCATTGGAAGAACTGCGTCAACGAATACAGGTCCCTCGGTTGGTGCATCCCCAGGATGACCACCCGAAGATCGTCCCAGTCTTCGTCGGGATACTCGGATTGCCAGCGTTCCATCTGGGCGCCGAACTGATTCAATTGCTCCAGGGCTCCCACCCGCAGGTTTTCCGCGATGAGAGGTCGAATGGGCTCGAAATATTCCTTGAACCCTTCCTCGGTGGCGACGCCCGAAGCGATCATTTCCTCGATATAGTCCGCCGACGAGGAAAGAATCGTGCCGATTCGCGCCTGCGCCTGACTGTCTACGGGCAGGTGTTCCACGTACTCGAGAGCACTCTGGATACTTCGCTCATATTCCGCCAGCCTCGTGAGCTGATCCGGCGACAATCGGTCATCCTCCATCATGGAAATGATGGAGATCACGCCGATCACGGGATGCGATGCGCGTGCCATGAGGAAGTAGGTGGATCTGTCCATTTCGAATCGATGGCGCGCCCCGTTCTGGCGTATCAGGGTCATGTTGAGCAGATCCTGCAGGATGACGGGGGCGTCGAATACGACCGTTTCGCGATGGTGTTCGACCGCGTCGTCATAAGCTCGCCTGAAATGAGTATCCAGTTCCACAAAGGCAGCGGTGGCTTGGCTCGCCGGATCCGGCGGAGCGGTCACCTGCGCCGTTGCCACGCCCAAATGTGCTGCCAGGTAGACACAGGCGGTCAGGCAGACGAGAACGAACACTTTCACGCAAACGTACAGTGCGCGACACCCTCTTGTTTCGCCGTCTATTTTGAGTTGTCGCATAGCGTCTCCCCCTCAGGTGTATAGTGTCGATTCTCTATATATAGGGTGCCTTTTTCATCGCCTTTCGCGAATCCGATCATGCAGACGATGACGGTCGATCAACTGGTTGACCAGCCGTTCGGCGTTAACGCGATAGTAGGATGGAATCCCGGGAAACGGCACGGGAACTAACGGCATCGAGTGGAATTGTCGGTCGATGATGCGTGCGTCGTAGTGCGGTGTGCCCAGCGGGGCGCTCTCCAGCGCATCGTTCACGATCATGCGTGCAATGCCAGCGTATGTCGCTGGCATGTTGGGCGAATGTTCCTGCCAATGGGTATTGCTCCCGAAATAGAAGTACTCGTGCTGTCCGTTGAATGTGCGTCTTGTCGACATCTCCACATGCCACTTCACCGGGTGCTGTCGCGTAAACTCATCCAGTTTCGCCAGACTCTCCGAATAGTCCGGCCACGATTCAATGAACAGCAGCCCGGGATAAATAGTGTCGCCGGTAAAAAGCAGCTGCTCCTGGTGGTCGTAAAATGCGATCGAGTCCGACGTGTGTCCCGGCACCGGCAAAATCTCCACATTGCGATTTCCCAGCGTGTAGGTCGCAGACTCCAGGGGCCAGTTTCCGATACCGAAAAAGAGCATGAGACCTTCCAGGTCATATTCCGGCGGTTGAGGATAGGGATTGTAATCGGCTTGCGGCCGGTACCCGACCAGCTCGACGTTAGACATTCCAAAGAAGTGCCTGTGCCCGCCAAAGTGATCCCAATGACTGTGGGTACTCACGACGATCAACGAGCTATCCTGAATGACAGGTTCGACGTAAGGCCTCAGGTCGGAAAATCCGGTTCCCGAATCGATGAGCATGCCGCGAGCAATACTTCCATCCAATTCGGTGTCCAGCAGCAGGTAGAAGAAGTTCCCTTCGTAAGAGTTTCTCAGGATCTCCCGGAAGATGAGCGTATCGCGACTGTAGGCCCATACGAGGTAATCGCGATCATGGGCACCCCAGTTTGCAGGAAATCCCCTTGTTGCGTTCACCTGGTCGCGCCGAAGCGACCACAAATTGCCAGGACCGTCGACCACCGTCAATGCACCGTCGGACGAGTTACCGATACACACAACAAACTGACCCTGCCGGAGAGCGAGCCCGCCAGCCGAATCGGCCCCCGTGGCGCTTCGCACAACGACGGTTTCGCCGGGCACGCACCGCCGATTCAGCATCTCGCCCGAATCCAGTTCGGGATTGTTGTCGAGAGGCCTGAGTCTCTCCCAGGCGATTCCGGTATCGAGCCGGTCCCCGGTGACGGTGCAGGAACAGGCGAGGACACCGAATGACGTCGCGAGAACGGCAAACTCGCCGCCAGAATTTCTAGCCAATACCCATTTCCTTCGAAAACCAGACGACAGTCTTTTCCATCACGTCGACAATTTGTTCGATCTCCGCGCGACCGACCGTCAATGGCGGCCCGAATTCGACGACCTGGGCAGTCCTGGCAATCAAGCCAAGTTCTTGCATATGCGCTGTCACCCGAGCAGGCATCTGATCCTCCGGACGAAACGGCTCACGTGTTTTCTTGTCTCGGACCAACTCCACCGCAGCAAGCAAACCAAGTCCCCTGACATCACCGACGATGGGGTATTTCCTCAGCTCATTGAATCCCTCCAGCAGGTAGGCACCCATCTTTGCCGAATTGTCGACCAGGTTCTCCCTTTCGAGGATTTCGATGTTCTTGAGCGCTGCGGCCGAGGCAGTCGCATGCCCACCAAAACTGATCACGTGGTTCAAACCTGATTCACGTCCCTCTGCAGATTCGAAACTGCTGGTAACTTTCGGGCCGGTTATTGCAGCACCCATTGCCGCATAGCCGGAGGTAATTCCCTTGGCCACGGTCATGATGTCCGGGACAACACCCCAATGCTCACATGCAAACATCTTGCCGGTTCGACCGAAGCCATTGATGACTTCGTCCAGAATCAAGAGAATGCCGTACTTGTCGGCAATTTCACGCAGTCGGGGGAGGTATTCGGCCGGCGGGGGATAAATGGAAGCCGCTGCGGGCACGGGTTCTGCGATGATGGCCGCAACGGTCTCGGGACCTTCGTGCAGAATCTGGCGCTCTATCATTTCCACGCAGAGAATGTCGCACTGAGGGTACTCGAGCTTGTATTCGCACCGGTAGCAATTGTGTGACGGCACCTGAACGCATCCCGGAACAAGCGGCGAAAAAATCTTGTTGTTGTATTCGTGGCTCGCACCGCTGATGCTCATGGCATAAAACGTTGCGCCATGGTAGGAACCTCGCCGACCGATTACTTTTGTTCTCTTGTGTTCACCGTTCAGCCATTGATATTGCTTGGCAATCTTCATTGCTGTCTCGACGGCCTCCGACCCACCTGACACGAAGAAGACCCGATCAAGATCGCCGGGCGTCAGCTCACCGAGCTTCGTAGCAAGTTCGATGGTTGGCGGTGCCACAAAGTTGTAGGGGGTGACATAAGCCAGTTTTTTTGCTTGTTCAACCAGCGCATTGGCGACTTCTGCCCGACCATGACCGATATTGGTGACGTAAGCTCCCCCTGCGAGACCATCCAGATACGTCCTGCCCTCAATATCCGTGAGGTAACAGCCCTCCCCCTTCGTAAATACCTTCATGCCTCCCGGAACTCGCAAGGCATTCGGGGTCGTTACGTGAAACCAGATAGTTTCCAGTGCCGATTGTTCTACTGATAGTCGTTCAGGCATGCGGTGGCCTCATATTGCGTGCAATGACTCCGAAACACAGATGTTCAATGTGTTTGATCTCATTGGCATTCACTCATGTTGGAATACCATAGGGTTCAACGATTGTCCCGGACTTGCCGTCGATAATCTTCTGGAGGTTATCCAGCGACCCGATGATTG
>VYEH01000216.1:13969-18226 GCA_009843005.1 Pseudomonadota bacterium
CCCGTTTCCCTGAAGAAGCGACAGGCCGCACTCACTTTGGGCGCTATCGACCCTGGAGAGAATTCGAATTGTTCGAGTTGCTGTGGCGTAGTACGCCGTATAACGTGCTCATTGCCGGTACCATAGTTCAGGTAAACGCCCTCCACATCTGTTGCAATCACGAACACGTCCGCCGCCAATTCTTGAGCCAGGAGTCCACTCACCAGGTCTTTGTCAACTACCGCTTCGACTCCCACAAAGGTTTGTGTGTCCTCTCGAAATACGACTGGAATTCCGCCACCGCCGGCACAGAGCAACAACGCACCCTTGTCCACCAGCCATTGGATTGGACTGCACCAGACAATACGCTTCGGCGTAGGAGAAGGTACGACTCTGCGCCACCTGTCCCCATCCATACCAAAGGTCCAGCCCCGGGACTGCGCCAAGCAGTCCGATTCCTCTTTACCATAGACAGGACCAATGAACTTGCTGGGATTTCGAAAAGCAGGATCTTCCGGGTCGACCTCGACTCGCGTCAGGAGCGTGGCGACGGGACTCTCAAGACCCGGAACATTGCCTATCTCCTGTTCGATCATGTAACCCATCATGCCGGCAGTTGCCGCGCCGATAATATCCAGCGGGAAGGGTTCTCCCTCGCGACAGGCAGCCGCCTGTAGAGCCATCAGGCCTACCTGGGGACCATTACCGTGCGTCAGTACGAGATGATGATCCCGGGCAACTGCGGCTATTGCGCGGACCGCGACTTTGACGTTAGCCAACTGGGCGTCGGCCGTTAATGGCTCGCCGCGTCTGAGGATGGCATTTCCTCCAAGGGCGACAAGGATCAGCACTTTACTTCGCTCGGCCAGACCTCAGTCTGAAGTTATCAAAATACGAACAATTGTGCGAAATAATAACGTGGGGTCAGAGAGGGTTGCAAACAGGTGTTCCTTACCACTGACAACTACGGATCAGTGGTCGCGCCGATCAAGGCGCGGGGTGTGCGGATTGGTTAGCTGTCCAGACAACGTGCCACTTCAGGAAGCCCCTCAGATGAATCCAGCCCACGAAGTTTGGGCACTCAACCTCTCCAGCGTCACAAAAGTTCTTCGAGAATCTGCTCCAGCTCGGGATCGAGCTCGGCGGGCGGTTCCCAGTTGACGTGTGCGACTTCCACCGACTGCTCGGCAAGCGACTCGGCAAACTGCTGCAGGCCGACGTTAATTACGCAAATCTCAGAATTCAACAGATCATTTTCAGGCTTGTTCATCGACTGGTACCTTCCACGGTCCTCCCCGCCGCGGTCCTGATGATCATTCCGGCAAGTCGGCTGGCTTCGGCGTTGCTGGCTGCCAGCACCACTCCCTCATCTGCCAGGAGACGTTTCTGCCTCGCGAGGCCCTGAGGATCCTGCTCGGTTCCGCAGACGCTGGAGATCACGACGAGGTACCGGCCATCCTGAGCCGCGCGGGTCCTGGCATCCCGCACCGTTTCGGCAAGACCTGCAGCAGGATCCTTGTGACTGCCGTAACCCAAAACCAGGTCAAGCAGCAGGACCGCGACATCAGGTTCACCGGCTTCCTGCAGCAAGCGCCGGTTGCGCAGTTCGGGATCGATCATCGGATGCGGCCGCCCCCGCGTGAACAGGTCGTCACCCATATCGATCAGGGTATGTTCGCAGCTGCGCGAACAATCGCCGAGATGGTAACCGGATTGGCTGGCGATGTTGGAATACACCGGGCCGATGTAGTCGTGGAGCACGTGCATCGCCTCGTGACACAGCGTACCTCCTGTAAAGAGACCGCGCAGATAGACTTGCTTCGGCGACAGCAACCCCGCGACATCATTAACCCGATGGCGGAGTTCGCTATCTGACCATGCCGAATCGGGAGCGGTTCGACCATTGGGGCGCAGCAACCTGACCGTCCTTTTGGCGGCGCCGGACAGTGTATGTGCTGCCACAAGACCCGCGCGTGTTGCCGCACCGCTGTCTCCGCCAAGAAAATTGACTACAACGGGTTTACCGCACGCCGAAGCGCGTTCAATTATGCATGCGGCGACCTCCCTGTCCGGTGGTTTCGAAGTCAGCACGATCGCGTCCGTGTCAGGGTCTGCGGCCAGCATGTCGATCCCGCGGAGCATCGTCAATCCTCCCACGGAAGCGCTCAGGTCGCGCCCTCCGGTGCCCAGGGCATGGGATATACCGAGACCGTGTAGATGCAACTGCACGGCGATTTCCTGAATGCCGGTACCCGACGCACCAACGATACCGACGGTGCCGGAACGTACCTCGTTGGCGAATCCGAGGCCGTTGCCGCCGATGATTGCCGTACCGCAGTCCGGTCCCATGAGCAGCAACCCACGTTGCTCTGCAAGCTGCTTTAACCGAATCTCATCGTCCAGCGACACGTTGTCGCTGAACAGCATGACATTCAAGCCAGCCCTGAGCGCCTTTCGAGTCTCTTCGACCGCGTATTCGCCGGGAATCGAGATCAGGGCGAGCGTCGCGTCCGGCATCGCTGCCACGGCCGCTCCCAGGGACATCTGTTGCACTGCCCGCAAATCGGGAGTTCGGGAACGCAGCAGGTCGACCGCCCTGGTCATCGCGTTTTCGGCACCGTCGGCGTTACGGGCGATAATGCCGATGACCAGATCGTCCCTCGCGGCCTCCTGGACTTCCATGCTGGACAAACCGGCCGTCGCCAGCAGTTTCTTGTTAGTGTCGGTCGCCATCATCAGTATGGCTTCCTCTACCCCGTCCAGGCGGCGTACCTGCGCGGACACCTGCATCAGGCGCACGGAATCATGGTATTCGCGCGGGCGGACGGTGATTCGGCTCTTCATGGTCTGAGGTCGCGCAGTCAGCGATCGGTGGTTGTTTTTCCGCGGGTGGCAACATCCGCATCGGAGAGGATGCCCTTGTCGGAAACGGCGTTCGTGTCCGCGTCGTGAAACAGCGGATAAGCGCCGATGGCGTCGAACGCGATGCCGCGCACGCCGGCGCGGGAGGCGACGATATTGGTATTACAGTGCAATGGCGCGATCAAGGCTTCGTCCATGACGATTTCCTGTGCTTCGCTGTACAGCGGTACAAATTCCCTTACATCGAACGCCCGCTCCCCCCGCTCGATCAATTCGTCGAAGCCGGGTTGATGGGAGGCTGTTCGCTTACTCCAGCCGTACCCGTCCTCGCTGCTGTATCGCGAATGATATACGAAGCCCATCAATTGGGATGAACTCCCATACTTGCCCTGAGGAATCAAGTGGTGCTCGCCGTGCTTTCCAGCCCTGATCCAGTCAAGAGGTGGCAGCACCACGACCTCAACTTCGATGCCCACCTTCCGCAGTTGTTCGGATACGATTGCTCCGAACTCCGGATAGGAGTTGACGGGCAGCGCATAGAACCGGAGCCTGAGCCGTTCCCCGCCCTTCATCCGTATCCCGTCCCGGCTGCCCGAATGCCAGCCAGCTTCGCGTAACAACCGCCGCGCAGCATTCAGGTCACAAGGGTATCGATCCACCACCGACTCCGAATAGCCCAGGGTGAATTGCGAGACGTTTCCGTACGCACGAGCGAACTCGCCTCCTAAGATCTTTTTCACGAGCGCGTCCTGGTCGATGGCAAAGTTGATGGCCTTTCGAACCCTGAGATCGCTGGTGGGCGCGCGGGACGTATTCATCATCAGGCAAACCGGTACCCCGCGGATCGGCACCGTTTCGACGGTGAACCGCTCATCCTGCCGAAGTCTGGCGGCGGTGGCGGGCGGCAGGCAGAAGACGACGTCCACGGCTCCGGATTCGAGCGCCGCACTGCGCTTGTCCTCGTCCGGTAGAAAGACAAACACGATTTCACCGAGTCGTGCCGGACCATCATTGGCCACGGTTGGCGGTCCCCAGCGGTAAGCGTCATTGCGCTTCAAAACGATGCGATCGCCGGATACCCATCGATCGAAGACGAACGGTCCCGTTCCAACGGGCCGCCGGGAAAACTCCGATCCAAGCGTCTCTACTGCTCTGGGCGAAACAGGGGCGAGCCAGCCTTGGCTGAGCGCGTCCAAAAGCATCGCATAGGGCGCCGCCAACTCAACCTGCACCGTAAACTCATCGATCACACGAGCACCCTGGTAAGGGCCGAGCATGCTGCCTGCAAGCTGCGACTTGTTCCGAGGGTCATGGGCGCGCTGCAGAGAATACGCAACAGCCAACGCATTGAACGGCGTACCGTCGTGGAATTGAACGTCGCGCCGGAGTTCAAAGGTATACACGCAACCGTCGGGC
>VYEH01000218.1 GCA_009843005.1 Pseudomonadota bacterium
TGCCGATCGCGAACCTGGCGTTCGTCGGCAGCGAAAGCATGCTGGGGCTGCTGTCCGAGGGCCGCGATCCCGTGGATGCCGAACGCTACACGAGTCTCCTGGTCAACTCGCAGGTCGTTCCAAGCTACCATGACACCTCGATTCCCGCGGTGCGCGAATACCGGGAATTCATGGAACGCTACAACCCGGACATGCCGGCCGAACTGGTTACGGAATCGTACACGCCCTTTGACTACAGCTTCGTAAGCCTGGAAGGGTTTCTCGATGCCAAGATCATGGTTGAGATCCTGCGCAGATTGGGCGATGAACCGTCGCGAACCGACCTTGAGAGCGCGGTCATGTCGCTGCAGGACTTCGAGCTCGGCATCAGCGAGCGCGTGACATTCGCCGAAGACCGCCGCCAGGGCCTGCAGCAAGTTTATTACACCGTCGTGGACGACGGGCGCTTCGTCACGTTGAACGACTGGCAGGGGAGATTTTCCTGATGCGGGTCATCTAGGTTCGGATTCATCGGCATCTCCACGTCGTTTCTGCTCATCGATACGGTCAATTCCTACCTGACCGAGGAGTACGAGACCAACAGCCTGGGCATCGCCCAGACCATCGCCGATTCAAGCGTGGACATCCTTCTCAACCGGGACCTCTCAACGCTGCAATCCCTGATCGACCAGTTCATCGAGATTCAGGGCATCAGCTACGTCTATATCAGGGACGAAACCGGCGAGTTTCTCGCCCATACGTTCGTTCCGGGCATTCCCGAGGAAATTCTGAACGCAGACCCGTCCGATATCTCCACCGTGGAACGCCAACTCCCCGGCATGGGCGAAAACGTGGAGGTCAGCCGGCCGATCCTGGCGGGCGTGGACGGCGCCGTCCATGTGGGCATGGATACCGGCATGATCGCCCTGCAGGTTCAGCGGGCCATAGGAAGGCAGGTCTACCTCATCTCGATCGTCTTCGTCCTTGGGGTCGTGGCCGCGATCTGGCTGGTGAACCTGGCGGCGAAACCCATCGGAGACGTGCTGACCTATGCGGTCGCGTTGGCGAGGGGTGAAGAGAACGAAGTGGAGTCCGTGGAAGGCGTACTCGGCCGGAAGGACGAGGCCGGTCAGCTTGCCCGCCTGTTTGCGCATTTCTCCAGGGGTCACGTGTCTGCATCGTCGAGCGACGGTGCGACTTGACCGAATGACCTGACCGCTGCCATGTTCGGGCGTCCCATACCCCGGATGGCCGTGCTGGCGGCCTGTGTGACGCTGCAGGTCTGCCTGGGCACCGTCTATGCGTGGAGTTTCTTCCAGACCATGCTCGTCCGGCAGCTCGGCTGGAGCAACATCGAAACTGCCCTGGCGTTCAGCCTGGCCATATTCTCGCTGGGCGTAGCGGCCGCCTGGGCAGGGACGGCGCTCCCAAGGCTGGGCCCGAGAAAGCTGGCGCTGGCCGGCAGCGCACTGTTCTGCGGAGGATACCTGATCGCCAGTCTGGCCCTGGCCATGGATCACCTGCTGCTCTTCTATGTCGGCTACGGTGTCGTCGGAGGCGCGGGGATCGGTTTGGGGTATGTCACCCCGGTGGCGACCGTGGCCAAGTGGTTTCCGGACAGGAAGGGGCTCGCCACGGGAACGGTGGTGATGGGTTTCGGCATCGGCGCACTGCTGTTGAGCAAATTGCTCGCGCCCGTGCTGGTGGTCTACAGCGAGGGCGATCTGCCGACGGTATTCCTGGGGCTCGGGATTGTTTTCGCCTGTATCCTGCTGCCGGCCAGCCTGCTGTTGTCTGATCCCGAGCAGGGACCTGCCGCTACCTCGGCCGCGGCGCTCAGGGCCTCCGAGGCCGACGATGCCGACGTGAAGGTGCGCGAATACCTCCTGTCGCAGGAATTCTCCTGCATGTGGATCGTTTTCTTCTGTAACATTGCGGCGGGCATTTCGGTCATCAGCTTCCAGTCTGCGCTGCTTCAGGACGTCTGGGGACTCGCGGCGCCGACACTGGAACCGGAGACCCTGGCGGCCTATGGCGCCACGCTGATTGCCGTCAGCTCCGTCTGTAACGGCGTGGGACGCCTGTTCTGGGGACTGCTGTCGGACCGGCTGGGCCGCGTGCGGGTCTGGCGCATCCTGCTGGGCAGCCAACTGGTCGTGTTCGGCGTGTTGATGACCGAACAGAACCCATGGGTTTTCTCCGTACTGGTCTGCTATGTGCTGCTGTGTTTCGGCGGCGGGTTCGCCACCATGCCGGCATTTATCGTCGACGTGTTCGGAAACCGGCGCATGTCCACGATCTATGGCGCCATTCTCACCGCCTGGGCAGCGGCGGGCATTATCGGGCCGCTCTATGTGGGCTATCTCAAGGACCAGTATCCGGACCGGGCGGTCACCTATTGTTTCCTGATCGGCATTCTGATGCTTGGTGTGGGCTATGTGTTTACCTACCTGTTGAACGACCAGCGCATCCTGGTGAGGCGTCCGACCGTGGAGGGAACACTCAGGCACTTCAATATCCCGGTGCCGCGCTCTCAGTCTCTCCCTTGACCTGTTCATTCAATGCCTATATGTTGCGCGCCATGGCAATGACCACAAGGGGCAAGACGACCATGACGATGGCGACCGGCAAACGCGCCGTCAGCGGGTTGGTTGTACCGATGGTCTAGCAACAGACAGACGATAGTCACCAGGAAAACCCGCTGCGGATGGTCCCGGCGGGTTTTCTTTTTGTGTGGAGCGGTTCCATGAACGACTACACCGGCAGACAGACGGACTTCGAATCCGTGGCATCCCCCTTTCCGGACTCGCCCTTCGTGGTGATGAAGTTTGGGGGGCGAAGCGTATCCACGGCGGAAAACTGGGGCCGGATCGCGGAGTTGCTTCGGCAACGCCTCGATTCGGCGCTGAAGCCGGTGGTCGTACATTCGGCACTGGCCGGCGTTTCCGATGCGTTGGAAAAGCTGCTCGATACTGCTGTTCACGGAGATCCGACGCCGGTCCTGGCCGATATTCGAGAAACCCACGACCGACTCGCCGGCGAACTCGGCGTGAACCCAACGATTCTAGACGAGCAGTTCCATACACTGACCCGGCTCATCGATGGCGTATGCCTGCTGCGGGAGGTGAGCCCCGGGGTCCATGCCCGGGTCATGGCCTCCGGCGAATTGGCGGCGACGACGCTCGGCGCCAGCTACCTTCACTCCAGGGGGCTGCCGGCGCAATGGTGGGATGCCCGGACGCTGCTCGAAGCCGAGGAGTCCCGCAACCTCCCGGAACGGGCGCAGTTCCTGTCCGCGGCGTGTGCCCATGACGCCGACCCGCAACTGCAGAAGCTGCTGCAAGGGGTGGAAGGGTTCATCGTTACCCAAGGGTTCATCGGACGCAATTCGCGGCATGACAC
>VYEH01000146.1 GCA_009843005.1 Pseudomonadota bacterium
AAAGTGTTAACCATGTCTCCGGAATAAAATGTAAACCATGTGCCCGGAATGGACCATCGTCAGCTGGAACATTGCCAAGCGAATTGAACCTTGGCGGGAACTCGCGGAGATGGGTCGGCGCGGGGAAGCCGATGTCGCGCTTCTACAGGAAGCCGGAGGCCCGCCCGGGGACCTGGTGCATCTGGTTCCGTACGAGGACGACGGCTTCTGGAACCGCGACCTGTACGACCGCTGGTGCCGGGTCGTGCCCCTGACCGACCGAGTGCGAGTGAAGCCGTTCCGGGCCGTGCCTCCGATCAGCGAACTGGGGCCGGGTGACATCGGCGTGAGCGGCATCGGGACCGTCGCCGCGGCCAAGGTCGTGCCCGAGAACCGGCCGCCGGACGAGTCCTTTACCGTGGTGTCCATGTACGCGCGGTGGATGATGCCCCATCCCATAACGGGAAGCCCATGGTCCGTCGGGGCGTCGGACGTATCGGCGCACCGGATCATTTCCGACCTGTCGGCCTTCATCGGTCATGTGGACCCGTCCAAGCACCGAATCCTGGCCGCCGGTGACCTGAACATGATCTACGGAGTGACCACTGCCGGCTGCTCATTGAGGTGGACATGGGTTGATCGGTCTGATCAGAGTGGGCCAGCGCGAAGATGTTTCCTATGCCTACCGCGACAACCAAACTATAAACCGCTCGTTCATTTCGTCGCCGTTGTCGCTCCACCACTGCCAATCGCTGTATACGGCGCGCACGGTGTGCTCGGGCGTGTTGGGCATGTGCGGCCTCATTTCCACGCCCGTTTCGAGGTGCGTGGAAATCAGGGCTTCGGCGGAGCGTCGCGCCGGACTGTAGGCGATGTGCCGGCCGACGCCGGCCAGCGAGGACGGGCGGGAGGCGAATTCGATGAACTGCATGGCCGCGGAGAACCGGGGTGTGCCGGCCAGGACAGCCAGGTGGGCCGAATCCAGTACCTGTCCGTCCCAGACAATCTCGAACGGCTGGTTTTCCAGTACCTGGGCGTTGAAGATGCGTCCGTTGTACGCGGTCGTCATCAGCACTTCGCCGTCGGCCAGCATCTGCGGCGGTTGAGCGCCCGCTTCCCACCAGACCACCTGGTCCTTGACGATGTCGAGCTTGCGGAATGCGCGGTCGAGGCCTTCTTCTGTGTCCAGCACCGGGTACACCTCTTCCGCCGGCACGCCGTCGGCCATGAGCGCGAACTCCAGGTTCACGGCCGGCGTACGGCGCATGCCGCGCCGCCCCGGAAAGCGTTCCATGTCGAAGAAATCGTCGAGGGTCTGTGGATGCACCCCACCGATCAACTCCGAGTTGTAGGCGTACACGGTGGAATAGAGGATCAGCCCGACGGCGCATTCGCTGAGCATGTCGGGGTAGTAGTCCTCCTGGGGGGTCGAACCGTCGAGGCCGGGCGCGAGGCTTGCGGGGTCGATGAGTTCGAACAGGCCCTCGTCGCAGCCGCGCGTGGCGTCGTCCAGGTTCAGGTCCACCACATCCCAGAACACGGACCCCGTCTCGACTTGCGCGCGAATCTGTGCAAGGCCGCCATTGTAGTCGTCCAGCAGGACTTCGATGCCCGTCTCTTCAGTGAATGGCTTGTGATAGGCCTCTTGGCTGGCCCGCGCATAGGAACCGCCGAACGAGACCACCGTGATCGACTGCGCCAACAACGCAGTGCCCGGAAAAAACGACATCGACACGAGAACGGAATTGCGAAGGAGATTCCGGCTTGCGTGACTCATGGCATTACCTTCTCGGCCGATTGGCGCCCTGCAGTGCCGGATTGCGTGTGCATGGCGCAGGCCGGACAGGCGATGCGGGTCGGCCGGACAGCGCCTCAGTGACAGACGTTGTTGGATAGCCCGATCGTGAACGCGCCGATGCGGTTGTTGGCGGCCGCGATATAGCTCAGACGCTGCCGCTCCAGATCCACGACCGCCACCTCGGGGCTGTCCGCGGAGGCCAGGTAGGCGCGCCTGCCATCCGAGGAGCCGGCGGCATCCAGCGGGGTGAAATTGAGCTCGCCCGAGTCCACTACGGAGCGCACGTTGTTGTCGAAGATGTAGTAGTTGCGGTTTTCGGAACTCGCCAGCAGGTTCATGCGGTCGAACCGCCCGACCGTGACCAGGTCGATGCCCTCGCCGACGACCACGTCGCTGAACTCCGTGAACAGGTGCTGCTCGATGGAGACGAAGCGCCCGGAAGCCTTGTCCATCATGTACAGGAACACGCCTTCCGGCGTCGTATAGGGCCGCGCCGGCTCGGCGCCGACCTCGAACGTCTTGTAGACCACCTTGGAGAACGCGTTGACGCCGTAGACCTCCCCCGTTGTCTCATTGGCAACATAGACATACCGCCCGTCCAGGCTGCGGCTCGGCGATGACAGCGACTGCCCGGCCTCGTCGGCGACCGGTATCTCGTACGTCCGATGAACATTGCTGTCGATCAGCCCAACGGTCCCGTCCCGGCTGTTGCTGTACCAGATATCCACCTCGTTGGGGTCGAAGAGCACATCCGACGTGGGCGGCAGGTCTTCCAGCGAGAACAGGATCTGGCCGCCGTACGCGGAGAACAGCACGAAACCGCCGTCCTCGCTGTCGCTGAAGCCGATCTTGGAGCCCGTGGTATCCAGAACCATGTGCCTGGGGACGATGGGCAGTTCCACTTGCTTTGCGACAGTTTTGTTTCGCAGGTCGTACATGCTGACCAAGCGTTTCTCGCGGTTGGTGTAGATGAGCACGGGCGCAAATGGCGTCGCCACCATGTCGTCGACCCGCTCTTCGGTCTCGATTCGGAACACGACTTCGTTGTCGACCAGGTCGATCACGTCGATGACCGGGTCTTCGGCGTCGGCGACGAACATCAGCCGCTGCGGGTTGGAAATATCTACGTCCTGAGCGGCCAGGGGTGGCGGACCCAACAGAAGTGCGGCAAGCGGCAGCGATCCGAGCAGCAGTGTCGCCTTGCGGATACCCATGTGCGCAGCCAGGCTCACCGTCAGCTCAGTCCCAGGTACGGGTAGATGATGTCGCTGACCGTGTGGAAATTGTCGGTCACCAGTATCAGTCCGAAGATGATGATGATGGCCATGCTCGCGAGACTCAGCGATCGTGCGTTGCCCGCGAGGAAGGTGAGGATGCTATCCATCTTCGAGATGTACCAGGCCGACAGCAGGAACGGGATCGCCACGCCGACACCGAAGATCATCATGATCGCTGCGCCGATGTAGGGGCTGCCGATGGCGCCCACGTAGACAACCAGCGTAGCGACGATGGCGCCTCCGAAGCAGGCGGTGCATCCCAGGGCATAGCCGGCGGACGTCAACAGCGCGCCCGCCCGGTCGCGCAGCGACAGGGAGTTCATGGC
>VYEH01000068.1 GCA_009843005.1 Pseudomonadota bacterium
CCCTCCGCCTGGGCACGTGCTGCGTTCAGGTGACTGGCGTGGGTGAGGACGTCCTGTTCCTCCCGGGAGATTCTCCACTCCTTGGCCGTCAGCTCCATGCTCTCACCCATGGAAAGGTTGGTTCGCGGTTCGTTCACGTCCACCAGCCCTGGCTTGAAATGCCTGGGGCGCAGGGCGAGCCATGGCTTCAATTTATCCCCGATGGAGCGACCCCGGGCGCTCTCCAGGAGAATCCGCCGGTAGCCGTCCGGATAGACGATGGGCAGGTCGCTGATGCTGTCGGCGCCGCCGGCGATGCCCGCCTCGATCAGCCCGGTGGAGATTTTCGAGGCAATCAACACTGCAGCCGACAAACTCGTGCCGCAGGCGCGCTGGACGTCGAATGCCGGCGTCTCCGGCGAAAGGCCCGAAGAAAGTACGGATTCCCGGGCGAGGTTGAAGTCCCGGGAATGCTTGACCACCGCACCGAGGGACACGTCGCCCAACATTTCGCCGGCCAGGCCGTACCTGTCGACCAGTGCTTGAAGCACATGGGACATCATGTCCTGATTGGAGCGGTTTCGATAGACGGTATGGGCGCGTGCAAACGGGATTCGCAGACCACCCACGATCACCACCGGTCGGGCGGGTTGATTACGCATAATGAAAGAGTCCGTCGTTGGTCAAGTTTCCATTCGTTCGCTGGTGGCGTTACTTGAGAATGTTCTCTGAAGGATGGTCCCGGCGACGCCTACATTAATGCCCCCGGCGCTCACGGCCAAGGGGTGTGGGGCAATTTATGCATGGATTGGCTCCCCGCGATGGCAGCAAGCCGTGTGTCGAGGGGAGCGGTGCGCTCCCCCTGTTCTAGACACGATCCACAGAGTGGATGGCCCGTCGGTGCTATAATCGCCGCCCGCGACGGCCCGTGGACACCCGTGTCAGGGTCTGAAACCGGCTCCGAGGCGCCCGGAAAATTTCCGGAGCACTTCGATTCACCCGCGCTGAATGCGCGCCAAGCCGAAAGCGTAGAATATGCAAAGCGGCCACCAGGTGATCGCTGCGGGCGAAATGCCGTGCAACAATTTGATGGAGCGTTGGCTCACACAGGGAACTGATGGATCGGAAAAAGGACATCCGGTCGGCGGGCGGCCCTCCGCCCGCACACGGCTTGTACTCTCCCGACCGGGAGCACGAGAGCTGTGGCGTCGGCTTTGTGGCCCACGTCAAGGGCCGGCGCAGCCATGACATCATCGCCGACGCCGAACACCTGTTGTGCCGGATGGACCACCGCGGCGCCCGCGGTGCCGAGGAGGCCACCGGAGACGGCGCCGGAATCCTGACGGCGCTTCCCCACGAATTTCTTGCGCGAGTCGCCCGCGACGAACTGGGCACGGACCTTCCGGAGCCCGGCGAGTTCTCCGCCGGGGTCGTCTTTCTTCCCAACGACGCCGCCCAGCGGGAGAAATGCAAGCAGGCCGTGGCCCGTATCTGCGCCGAGGAAGGCCAGCGCCTGGTGGGCTGGCGGCCGGTGCCTACGCACCCCGAGGAAGCGGGAATCGGCCCCACCGCGCTGGCGGCGGCGCCCACCATCGAGCAGGTATTCGTCGCGGCCGGCGACGGGCTGAGCGGCGACGCCTTCGAGCGAAAGCTCTACCTGATCCGCAAGCGCGCCAGCCACTTGCTCAGATCCGACCGTGCGATGAGCGAGCGCAAGGCGTTCTACGTCGCAAGTCTCTCCACCAAGGCGCTGATCTATAAAGGCATGCTCACGCCCGGCCAGTTGATGGCCTTCTATCCGGACCTGCGGGCGCCGGACTACAAGTCCCATCTGGCCATGGTCCACTCGCGGTTCTCGACGAATACGTTCCCCAGTTGGGACCGGGCACAGCCCAACCGCTTCATGTGCCACAACGGCGAGATCAACACGCTGCGGGGCAACGAGAACTGGATGGCCGCGCGTCAGGGCGTGGCTCATACGGAGCTGTTCGGCGATTCCATCAAGCAACTGTTTCCGGTGGCGGAACCGGATTGTTCGGACTCGGGCACCTTCGACAATGTGCTGGAATTTCTGCTCATGACCGGCCGTACGCTGCAGGAGTCGGTCATGATGATGATTCCCGAGGCGTGGCAGAAAAATGACCTGATGCCCCAGAACAAGCGGGCGTTCTACGAGTTCCACTCCTGCGTGATGGAGCCCTGGGATGGTCCGGCGTCCATCGCCTTCACCGACGGCCACTACATCGGTGCGGTGCTGGACCGCAACGGCCTGCGGCCGAGCCGTGACTATCTCCCCCATGACGCCCGGGTCATCCTGGCCAGCGAGGTCGGCGTGCTGCCGGTGGACCCGGCCATGGTCAAGTACAAGGGCCGGCTGGAGCCCGGGCGTATGTTCCTCGTCGACTTCGTCTCCGGCCGACTGGTGCCCGATGAAGAGTTGAAGCACGAATTCGCCGACCGGAATCCCTATGGCGAGTGGCTTGCGTCGGAACGGCTGACGCTTGAGGATGTGTCTTCCGAATCGGACGAGCCGGCCCCCGGACTGGAAGCCTCGACGCTGCTGCCGAGGATGCAGGCTTTCGGCTACACGGTCGAAACCATGCAGTTCATGCTGCAGCCGTTGGTGGAGCAGCTTCGCGACCCCGTGGGCTCCATGGGCAATGACTCCGCCCTGGCATGCCTCAGCGACCAGCCCCGCATGCTCTACGACTACTTCAAACAACTGTTTGCCCAGGTCACCAATCCCCCGATCGATTCGATCCGGGAAGAAGTGATCATGTCGCTGGAGTGTTACGTGGGCCCGGAGCCCAACCTGCTGGAAACCACTCGCAAACATGCTCATCGCCTCCGGGTGCCGCACCCCATCCTCGACAATGAAGAACTGGCGGCACTGAAGCGGATGAACCACCGTGGCTGGCGCTCCAGGACCATCGACATCACCTTCCCCCGTGACCTCTCGGACCAGGGCATGGCCGGAGCATTGGAACGGATCTGCGCCGAGGCCGAGGCGGCCATCGACGAGGGTTACAGCATCGTGGTCCTGTCGGACCGGCGGACCGGGGAAGACCGCGTACCGCTCAGCAGCCTTGCCGCCTGCGGCGCGGTGCACCATCACCTGGTCCGCCGGGCGAAACGCACCCGGATCGGCATCGTGCTGGAAACGGGGGAGGCGCGCGAGGTTCACCATCACTGCCTCCTGATCGGTTACGGCGCTGACGCCATCAATCCTTACCTGGCGTTCGAGGCGCTCTGGGACACCCGCGCGAAAGGGCTGCTGGATCCGGTCAAGCATCCCGACGACCGCTCGGTGGTCGCCGCGTACCGCAAGGGCGTGGCCAAGGGCATGCTCAAGGTGATGGCGAAGATGGGCATCTCCACGCTGCAGTCC
>VYEH01000222.1:0-506 GCA_009843005.1 Pseudomonadota bacterium
GGAAAATTGACAGGTCCGATTGTGGTACGGGCCTGCGCGCTCGTGGGCGACTGGGAACCGATGCAGCTGAAGGTCCGTTCCGGCATCTATCTTCTGCTTCTTGCGCAATTGGTGGCTGAGGGCGAATCGTGATTCCACACGGTCTCAAGCATGCACACTTCCTGCAAGCGGCAGACCAGATAGATGATGTGGGCGTGCCACCGCGCCGCAAGTCACGCCGTTACGATCTCATCCTCCGCGGCAAGTCGTACCCACCAAAGTACGTCATATCGCTTGCGATCAGGTTTGCACCGAACGTTGAATATCGCCCAGAATTCAATGCCGTCGAAGCAAAGAACTACTTTATTACCCGCAAATACAAGATCATTGACCGGCACAAGAAAGCCGCCTCGGCTATTGTTTTAGAGAATGACGAGTCGACTTTTCCTGAAGGAAGAGCAAAGTATCGGCTGCACCGAACATTGGAGCGCGATTCAAAGATCGTCCGCAAGAAAAAGTCACGCAGG
>VYEH01000222.1:516-3365 GCA_009843005.1 Pseudomonadota bacterium
GGCTAGCGGACACCGGCAGCCTTCAATGCGATGTCTGTTCTCTGGACTTTAAGGAAACCTATGGTTCGCGTGGAGAGGGCTTTATTGAGGCTCATCACAAAACCCCAGTTGCAACGCTGGATGGAGCGGCCAAGACAAAGCTTTCAGATCTCGCTCTCGTTTGCTCCAATTGCCATCGAATGTTGCATCGGGGGACTCCAATGCTTTCCGTCGACGAACTCCGCCACACCGTCAGTGATAGGCGATCTAGAACGCAACGCGGCAGGTCCTGCTGAGAAGGAAGTAGACTTTGGCGCGTAACTTAGCGCAGTTCCCCAGAGACGTGAGCACACACGCGGCATTGTCTCGACACACCTATATCCTCGACGTTTCTTGTTGACGCAATGTTATACGGCGTGCCTCTTCAAGGCTGACGCAATTGGACTGGCGGAGAATTTCCGCCTCGTACTCCTGTGAAAGTGGTGTCTCGATTTCATTTCGTTTGGCGTCGATCAAATAGCTGATGCCATCCCGACCCTTGTCCGTCCTCACCACACTCCCAATGGCCAGACTCGCAAGCTTTCGCGCTGTGAGGGGATGTATGTCGGCTTCCAGTTCAGTGTAGAAAACGATATCAATGCCGCAAAACCCAGGAAGACAGCGCACTTTCACAGAATCGCGTTTTGTAGCCTTGGCAGGGTCGTAGCACTTTTTGCCACCGACTTGGTTGATCTCCCTGCGATACAAGATGTCTGCGCCTGTCTTTACCGGCACATCGAGTACATAGATAACCCCTTTCACCCTTGCGCCGCCTGCTTCGACCGGTACCAAAGTCGGCGCACCTCCACGGCCCTTGCTACTGCGTGCGAATTCCACGCAAAACGGCGTTTCGACATCATTTACTATACGGACGCGAGCATCGATGATTTCTTCCTGCGGATCGCTTAACAGCGACCCGTATCCCAGGATGCCTACTGTCGTACCCACTCTAATCAACAACCTCAAGCATCGCTTTAAACCCGGACGAGCGCGAGGCTGTACATTCGCATTGGTGTGACAATCGTTCTTGGGAGGATTCTGCCAGTTTCCAACATAGACCCATTTCTGTCCTCGAGCCCAAGCCGCCCAGGCAATCAGGCTCCCGTTCGCGTACCAGACGCAACAGTGTCCTTCAATTCAATGCCGACCCGACAGTGGTCGCTAGGCCCCCATTTCTCCGGTGCGTTTAGCGCATGCACAGTCAGTCGGTCGGCAAATCCTTCGGATGCGAACACGAAATCGAGTTGACGCGACGCGGTGGCAGGGGACTGGCGGTTGGAGTGAAACGTGGGCACCGTCGTGCTGTCTTTCGGGAGTTCATTCGGCCACGGGTCCGCCTGCCTGCCATTGGGGCTCTCAGGACCGATACACGGCAGCCCGATCGCCCGAAATCGCTCGAACACCGTACGGTAGCGGGCAGCCCAGTACTTGCTGCCGCCCTCCCCGTAGCCGCGCAGAATGTTGAGATCCCCTGCCGCCAGAATCCGGTGGCCCCGCTGTCGTCCGATAAAAGCGCAGAGATCGGAAACTATTCGGTGGACCGAGGCATCGGCATAGATCCACCGACCGCCTGCGGTGGCATCGGGGCTTTCCCACTCCGCACACATCGAGACCGCCACGAAAGGCTCTCCCGATGGCGCCCAGATTCGGGCCGCCGTAAGCGTCCCCGGCGTACTGACCGCGAATTCTCCAAAAGGCGTGTTCGCGATCGGACCGGGTTCCAACCATTCAACCCGGACGCGGTCGGAAAGCTTGGCTATCGCCGTTCGCCACCGTCCCCGAGCGCCCGAGTACCAGGGCGCCGGGTCAGTCTCGATTCGCGCGGCAACGTCGGATGGCGGCTTGCAGGTTTCCTGGAGCAATGCCAGGTCGACATCCATGTTCGCGAGATACCGCCACGACTCGCGTTTGTGCGCCATGTTCCAGGAGACGATTTTCAACGACCGTGTCCGTGTTTCGCTCGTAACACCGATAGCTGTTCGGCGACCGCGCATTGATCGTCACCTGAGCGAGAGATCTTCATTCAATCGTTAGGACACTCGCAGCAAAGACGAAACCCGACTAGACCTTCATTCTTGCTTCACGCTGCGTGCTCAAATCCGGCGGCAATCATACCTGTTCACGCCGGCACGGCTAAACTCATGGGTATCGCCCTGCCTGGGAATCACCGAAAGTGATCGCCCGTTCGATTCTACCCGCTGGGATAGCCAGTGCGGCGATGCTGAAGACCATTGGACGCGCCGCCGCGGTCGTTCCGGACAACCCGGTGTGTTCTATGCCCAGGACGTCAAGGCCAACGTGATCTTCTTCGACAACCGCGAAGCCAGCCCGGACCCGTGGACGAAGGAGGTCTGATACTACGACTACCTAGTCGAGCACCGCTTCGGCGCGCAACTTCAAGCCCAATGCGCCGACGACTCGAAGAACGGTGTCCAATGTCGGATTGCGTTCCCCGGAAAGCGCCTTGTAGAGACTCTCGCGGGACAGACCGGCGTCGCAGGCTACCTGCGACATGCCCTTGGCACGGGCAATGTCTCCCAGCGCCTTGGCGATGAACGCGGCGTCGCCGTCAGCCTCCTCGATGCTGGCTTCCAGATAGGACGCCATTTCCTCCGGTGTGCGAAGGTGCTCGGCAACGTCGTATGGTGAAGTAGCAGTTTTTGTCATGGTTAGCACCTACAGGTTTCGTGCGAGGCGCAACGCCGTCCTGACATCATTCACGATGATGTAGCCAGCAGGCTACACTATGTCTATTCTCAACGTGACGCTCAACGTGCCTCTCTCCCAGGAGTGGGAGTAGCGTTCAGGTCGCTAACGTGTAGATATTCTCC
>VYEH01000269.1:0-7269 GCA_009843005.1 Pseudomonadota bacterium
CGTTCTGGGCCGCGGAGTCCGAGGCATCGCCTGCGGCATCCGTCGGTATAGTTGACCTGTCGCCGCAGCACGCAGCCAGTCCAATGCTAATAAAAAACAATATCGCCAGTAGTCGGACCATTTGTATTCCTCGGTCAAATAACCAATCAGTCAAATCACAAACTGGATTAATTATAATTTTCATTCAGTTACGGTATCTTAATCGAAACAAGATCATATCCTTGGGAACGGCGACCAAACCGGCTCTCGAACCTGTCCCGCCACGGAAGCAATCTGTTGGCGAATTCGCCCATCCGTACTCACCGATGCCAGCACGCCCCGTCCGCCCTCCTGGGTCGCATAGATGATCAAGGCGCCATTGGGAGCAAAGTCCGGAGACTCGTCCAAGCTGCCATTACTCAACACCTGCGTCAACCCGGTATCCGGGTCGACCAGGGCGATACGATAGTTGCCCCGGTCTTCGTGCACCACGGCGAGACGATCGCCGTCCGGCGAAATCCTGGGGCGTGCGTTGTAGCTGCCCTCGTAGGTGATCCGCTGCACGCGCGCTCCGTAGCGGGCTTCCACCCGGTACACCTGCGGACCGCCGGCCCGGTCGGACGTGAAGTAGATCGACTCGCCGTCGGGAGCCCACACCGCCTCGGTATCGATGCCGGAATGCTGAGTCAAGCGGGTAAGAATCTGGGTGGCAATATCCAGCATGTAAACGTCGAGGTTCCCCTGGTCCCGGGACAGCGTCAGCGCCAGCATGCGGCCATCGGGGGAAAACACCGGCGCGCCATTGATTCCTGCCCTGGAGGAAACACGATCGCGTATCCCCGTGCGTAGCTCCTGCACGTAGATCGACGACTGGGAGCCTTCAAACGATACGTAGGCCAGCTTGCGGCCGTCCGGCGACCAGGCCGGCGACATGAGCGGCTCGGACGACTCTGCCACCACCTGCGGGTTGGCGCCGTCGGAGTCGGAGACGATCAACTGGAATCGCCGTTCGGCGCCCGTCCGCTGCTCGTTCACGTACGCGATCTGCGTGCCGAAAACGCCCTGAATCCCCGTCAGTTCCTCGAAAATCATGTCGGCCACGCGGTGTGCGGCCACGCGCAGGTCGCCGGCACTGCTGCCGGTCGTGAGGCGATAACCGACGATTTGTTCACCCTGCAGGACATTGAACAACTGAAAGATAACGGTGTGGCTGCCGTCCGGGTTCGCCAGCAATTCACCGATTACCAGGTAGTCGACATCGACGATTAACCAGTCCTGGAAGCGAACCTCGGCCGGTTGGGTGGGTCGCGCCACCATATCCTCGACCGCCATGGGGGCGAATCGCCCGCTGTTGGCCAGGTCGGACGAGACCAGCGAGGCGACATCGAACGAGGCCAGCGTACCCGGTCCTTCCCAACCGAATGGCACGATCGCCATGGGCACGGGCCGTTCCACACCCCGGGTGACCTCGATAACGATCTGGGCATCGGCGCGCTTTAACCCCACCAGCGTTACCGCGCAGACAAACGCCGCCCACGCCAACCGCCTTTGCACCGCTTTGTTGAACATACGATTGGATTCCCTGCCTACACCTCGGGCCGAAATATGACTTCCAGATTGCGGTCGAACAGCGAGGAAATTCTCGGCCTGGGCAACGGTGACGACCGCAGCACGGCTGCCTCGATGGATCTTACGACAGCCTCATCGCCATTGCATTGACCGACGCGCACATCCACCACGTCACCGCTGGGTATCTGGGTGACATGAACTGTACACTGAATGCCCGCCTGAGCGCTCGCCGGCGGTATCCAGTTCTGCTGAATCCGGTTTTCGATCAAGCGAATGTACTCATCCAGTGCCGCGGCCTCCTCGCGCCGCCGCGCTTCCTCTTCCGCAGCCAGCGCCCGCGCCAGTTCCGCCTGTGCCTCGGCCTGCCTGCGCGCTTCTTCGGCGGCTCGCCGCTGGCGCTCCAGTTCCCCCTGGCGGCGCCGCTCTTCTTCCTCGCGCTGCCTCTGCTCCTCCGCGAGCCGTTGCCGCTCGGCTTCGCGCGCCGCCTCTTCTTCGGCCTCGCGCCGGCGCTCAAGTTCCGCCAACCGAAGCTGCTCCTGGCGTTCCGCCTCCTCGCGTTGCTCCTGGAGCTGTTCCAGGCGCTGCTGCTCCTGTTCAAGCTGCCGGCGCGCCTCCTCGGCCTGCTGTTCGGCCCGCCGCTGCTCCTCGAGCGCCTGTCGCTGCTGCTCTTCCCGTAGGCGCTGCTCCTCCTGCTCCAGCGCATCGAGCCGGGCCATCTCCTGGCGGATGAGCGTCTCGTCCACGACAGTCGCCTCGATGGCCACCTGCTCCGTGGGTGCAAGCGCGCGCCGATTCGAAGGCAGATCCAGTCCGAACACCAGTACCCCGATCAGAGCGCCATGCAGCAGCACCGACAGCAAGACCGCCACCATATGCTCCCGCAAGAATTCCATTCGGCGCCATCCCGCCCGTTCAGGGCTGCACGTCCTCCCGCTCCGCCGGATCCGTAATGAATCCGACTCGCTCCGCTCCCGCCTGCTGCAATATGACCATGCCCGTCACCACACGGCCGTACGCCACGGCTTCGTCCGCCTTGACCAGCACGGGCGTCTGCGGATTCCGCCGCAGCACCGCCGCCGTGCGCGTCAGCACCGTCTGTTCGTCAACGGCTGTCTCTTCATCGCCGCCGATGTTCAGGAACAATTCGCCGTCCCGGTTGATGCTCAGAACCAGCGGTTCGTTATCGCGCAACAGTTCCGGGTCCAGCGGTTCGGCCGCGGCCTGGGGCAAGTCCACCTGGATTCCCTGTGTCAGCAACGGCGCGGTGATCATGAAGATGATCAGCAGCACCAGCATCACATCGATGTAGGGCACCACATTGATCTCGCCCATCAAGCGCTTCGATCGGCTCTGTCTCATGGCGTCGCCCTGTAGAGGTGCGCGGCGTGGCGCTGCAGTATCGCGGAGAATTCCTCCGCGAAGGTGTCGTAGCGAACCTCCAGCCGCCCAACGATGTCAGCGTAGCGGTTGAAGGCGATCACCGCGGGAATGGCGGCGAACAGGCCCATGGCCGTCGCCACCAGGGCCTCGGCGATGCCCGGCGCCACCAGCGCCAGCGTCGCTGCCTGCACGTTTCCGAGGGCCTGAAACGATGTCATGATGCCCCAGACAGTACCGAACAGGCCCACGTAGGGACTGGTCGAACCCACCGTGGCGAGAAAGGCCAGATTTTGTTCCAGGCGTTCCACTTCGCGCACCTGGGAAACGCGCATGGAACGCCGCGAACCCTCGACGATCTGCTCGGAACTGATCGCGCGGTCTTCCCTGAGCCGCCCGAATTCCCGGTAACCGGATTCGAAAATGCCCGCCATCCCCACATGGGCGTCATCGGACTCCGCCAGTTCCCGGTACATTTCCGAGACGTCGCTCCCGGACCAGAAGGTTTCCTCGAACTCATCCGCCGCCCCGGTCGCCCGTTTGAGCAATCGACTCTTCTCGATGATGATGGCCCAGGAAGCGACTGAAGCGATCAACAGCAACAGCATGACCGCCTTGACCACCAGACTGGCATCCAGAATAAGGCTGATCAGCGATAGATCGTTACTCATGCCTTGCCCTCGCAACCGTTAAGGTCCAGGTACAGTTGCGCAGGCAAGCGCCGCGGCTTGCCCGTGCGCGCATCCACGCAGGCCACTTCCGCCCGCGCCCGGCAAACCAGTTCGCCACTCCCCGGAACACGGCGAATGACCTGCCTGAATACAAAGCGTACCGCACTCAATTCGTCCACCTCGGCAGTCACCTCCAACATGTCGTCAAGTCTTGCAGGCACCCTGAATTGTGCCTCGATTCGGGAGAGTACCAGCAGGATGTTTGCCGTATCCCGCAATTCGTTGTGGTCGATTCCGTTCGACCGCAACCACTCGGTTCGCGCCCGTTCGATAAAACGCAGGTATCTGGCGTTGTAAACGACTCCCTGCGCATCCGTATCCTCCAAATACACTCGCACCGGCAATACCTGAATCTTCATGGTTCGGACCGCCGTTCAATCGAACAAGCCGGGCGTCGCTGGCGGCGCTTCGTGCGCCCGGGGCACCTTGAGCCCGTAGTGCCGATAGGCGTTGCGCGTGGCCATGCGTCCGCGTGCGGTACGCTGCAGGAATCCTTCCTGAATCAAATAGGGCTCCACCACGTCTTCCAGCGTGCCCCGTTCCTCGCCCACGGCGGCCGCGAGACTGTCGATGCCCACGGGGCCGCCGTCGAATTTCTCGATGACGGTCAGAAGGAGCTTGCGGTCCATGCTGTCGAATCCATGCGGATCGACTTCGAGCAGGTCCATCGCCGCCTGTGCCACCGGCTGGGTCACGCTGCCGTCGCATTCCACTTCGGCGTAGTCGCGGACCCGGCGCAGGAGGCGGTTGGCAATCCGGGGCGTGCCCCGGGAACGCGCCGCGATCTCGCGTGCGCCGGCGTCATCCACCGGCAGGTCGAAGATGCCGGCGGTTCGTTTCACGATTCGTTTCAATTCGTCGATTCCGTAGAATTCCAGTCGTTGCACGATGCCGAACCGATCGCGCAACGGAGAGGTCAGCAGGCCGGCCCGGGTGGTGGCGCCCACCAGGGTGAATGGCGGCAGTTCCAGCTTGATGGACCGGGCGCCCGGGCCTTCGCCGATCATGATATCCAGGCGAAAATCCTCCAGCGCCGGATAGAGGACCTCTTCCACCACGGGGCTGAGCCGGTGGATCTCGTCCACGAACAGGACGTCCCTGGATTCGAGATTGGTGAGAATCGCCGCCAGGTCCCCCGGACGCTCCAGTACCGGTCCCGACGTGGTCCTGAGATTCACTTCCAGTTCATTGGCGACGATGTACGCCAGCGTGGTCTTGCCGAGACCCGGCGGGCCGAAAATGAGCGTATGGTCCAATGCCTCGCCGCGATTGCGCGCGGCGGTCATGAAGATCCGCATCTGCCGCTTCACCGAGGGTTGGCCCACGTACTCCTCAAGCGTGCGGGGGCGCACCGCGCGGTCGAAAACCACGTCCTCGTGGGTGCCTGAGCCGTCGAGCAATCTGGCTTCGTCGTGCATGGCCATCAACTGGAGTGGACGCGTTTGAGCGCTTCGCGAATCAACTGTTCGGAACTCATGGCGGACGTGTCGAGGTGCTTGAACATCCTGCCGACTTCAGCCGGCCGGTATCCCAATGCCAGCAAGGCGCTGCGGGCCTCCCCTTCCGCCTGCGTGGCGCCTTCCGCGGTTTCCGGAGCGTCGGTTCCGGGCGGTTCGAGACGGTCCGTCATTTCAAGTATCAGCCGTTCCGCGGTCTTGCGGCCAATGCCCGGGATTCGCGTGAGCGTGACCAGGTCGCGCTCGAACACGCTGCGCCGGAAGCCCTCCGCGCTGATGCCCGACAGGATGCCAAGCGCGATCCGCGCACCGACGCCGGATACCTTGAGCAGGTTGCGGAACAGCGACCTTTCGGCCTCTGTTGCAAAACCGTAAAGCAATTGTGCGTCGTCCCGCACCAGGAAATGGGTCAGCAGCGTCAGTGTCTCACCGGTTTCCGGCAATCGGTAAAACGTCGACATGGGCGCCTCGATTTCGTATCCGACGCCGGCCACGTCCAGGGTCAACCCGGGCGGTTGCTTCGATACCAGCGTGCCTTTCAGATGCCCTATCATGACCGTGCCGCCTTCAATTCGGCAACCGAGGGAGACCCGCGCACGTAGGCGTGGCACAGCGCCAGTGCCAGAGCATCGGCCGCATCCGACGCCGGCGTTTCGCGCAGGCCCAGCAGTACTCTCACCATGAGTTGCACCTGGGCCTTGTCGGCATCGCCGCGGCCGACGACCGCCTTCTTTACGTAGCGCGCGGCGTACTCGAAAACCGGTATATCCGCCTCGAAAGTACCGCAAAGGGCCGCAGCCCTGGCCTGACCCAGTTTCAGCGCGCTGTCTGCGTTTCGATGCATGAATACGCGCTCAATGGAAACCTCGTTCGGGTCGAATTTCCGCACCAGTTCTTCGATTCCCGAAAAAATGCGCCGCAAGCGAGCATTGTGATCGCCCGTGGTCGCAATGGCGCCGGTCGTCACCAGCCTGGCTTCGGTGCCCGTGCCTCGATCGTCGATGATGCCGTAGCCTGTCCGCCGCGAACCCGGGTCGATGCCGAGGATGCGGACCGGATCGTTCATGCGGTCGCCTCGAGCAACTCGGTGGGGATATCCCCGTTGGAGTACACGTGTTGCACATCGTCCAGTTCATCCAGCGCATCCAGGAGCTTGAGCAGGCTCTCGGCCTGCCGCGCCCGCACGGGTGTCTGAACGTTGGCATGCATGGTGACCTGGGCGTGATCGGGCGCGAGACCCTGCGCCGTCATCGCGGCCTTTACGGAATCGAACTCCGCAGGCTCGCACAGAACATCGGCAGAGCCGTCGTCGTTGGCTACGACATCATCCGCACCGGCTTCAATGGCGCCCTCCATGAGCTCGTCCGGGTCCTGACCGGAGGTATAGCTGAGCAGACCGGTCTGCTCGAACAGGTAGGCCACCGAACCGTCGGCGCCCAGGTTGCCGCCGAATTTGGAGAAGGCGTGGCGCACCTCGGCCACAGTGCGATTCCGGTTATCGGTCAGGCAATCCACCATCACGGCGATGCCGCCGGGCCCATAGCCCTCGTAACGGATTTCTTCATAGGACACTCCCTCCGCATCGCCCGTGCCGCGCTTGACGGCCCGGTCGATATTGTCCTTGGGCATGCTCTGCCCGCGGGCCTTGTCTATGGCCGCGCGCAGCCGGGGGTTTGCGGCAGGGTCGCCACCGCCGTCCCTGGCGGCGACAGTGATCTCGCGAATGAGTTTGGTAAACAGCTTGCCGCGCTTGGCATCCTGGGCGCCTTTCCGAAACCGGATATTGGCCCATTTACTGTGGCCAGCCATTCAACATGCTCCTGGCCGGTATCCGAGCTGGCTGCTCAGAAATAGCCGACAGCGCCCGCCCCAAGGGGCTGCCAGTCTGTAAACTCACTCCGTAACTCCACCGGCAGCAAGCCGCAAGTCCTCTGCCGGCCCCTATGATAGCGGGAAATACCGTTGATGTGGGAATCGCTACTGGTTGGGGCTGCGGTCGTGTGCGCTTACCGCTCGTGCGCTCAATCTCGGCCGCCATCCCTGGCGGCCTCGAATCGGGGCGCGACGCGCCGGGCCATCCATGGCCCCGCGTCGCGCCCACGACGCGCACGAGCGGTAAGCGCCCACGACCGCCGCCGTGGTGAGACAACCGACGG
>VYEH01000269.1:7279-11160 GCA_009843005.1 Pseudomonadota bacterium
CGCGCGCCTGGGGCCGCCGGCGTCCGCCCCCCCCCGCGGCCCCGCCCCCGCCCCCGCCCTCCCCGCCGCTCCACCCCCCCCCCCCCCCCCCGCAGCCGTGGTTAGACAACCTACGGCGGATTCAATAAGACAATCAACGGTTGATCGCGTGGATAGCGCGATTGTCCGCGGCCAGTGATGCCTCGTGGATCGCTTCGGTCAGCGTAGGATGGGCGTGGATCGTGCGCTGCAGGTCTTCGCCCGAGGCGCAAAATTCCATGGCCAGCACCGCCTCGGCGATGAGTTCCCCGGCGACGGGACCGACGATGTGAACGCCGAGCAATTCGTCGTCTTCTTCCGCGCAGAGCAACTTGACCAGGCCCGCGGTCTGCTCCATGCCCTTGGCGCGTCCGTTCGCCGCGAACGGGAACGTGCCGACCTTGTAGTCGATGCCGTTTGACTTCAGATCCGCCTCGGTCTTTCCGACCCATGCGATTTCGGGGGCCGTATAAATCACCGAAGGTATCGCGTCGTAGTTGACTTCGGCTACCTTTCCGGCGATCAGATCGGCCACCATGATGCCCTCTTCGGTGCCCTTGTGAGCCAGCATCGGTCCGCGAACCACGTCGCCCACGGCCCAGACGCCGGGCTCCGTGGTCCGGCACTGTTCGTCCACCTTGACGAAGCCCCTGTCATCCAGCTCCACAGCGGAATCATCGCCCAGCAAGCCTTCGGTGAACGCCCGCCGCCCGACGCAGACGATGAGCTTGTCCACTTCGAGCCGCTGTTCTTCATCGCCGTGCTGAAACTGAACCTCTACCGCGCCGTCATTGACCGCGGCGCTCTGGACGTTGGCTCCGAGCCGGATGTCCAGTCCCTGCCGCTTGAAGTGCCGGAGTGCATCCTTGGCGATCTGCTGGTCGGCCATGAAGAGGAAATCTTCCAGCGCCTCCAGGACCACGACATTGGCGCCCAGCCGCTGCCACACACTGCCCAGCTCCAACCCCACGGCGCCTGCGCCCACCACGCCCAGACGTTCCGGCACGGAATCGAATTCCAGGGCTCCCCACGAATCGACGATGTGGTCACCATCGAACGGTGCAACCGGCAATTCCACCGGCGTTGAGCCGGTGGCGATGACGACATGCTCGGCTGAGAGCTCAGAGAGGTTGCCATCCGGATCGGTGACTTCCACACGGCCGCCGCCCAGCAGCCGCCCGTGCCCGCGAAGGCCCGTGACGCGGTTGGACTTGAACAGCGCCTCGATGCCCCGGGTCAACTGCTTGACGATTTTCTCCTTGCGCGACTGCATCCTGCCGATATCGACGCTCAAATCGCCCACGCTGATTCCATGGGACTTGAATTCCGAGGCGGCGCGATGATAAAGCTCGGACGACTCCAGCAACGCCTTTGACGGGATGCAGCCGGCGTTGAGGCAGGTGCCCCCGAACGCCCTGCTCCCATCCGGATTGCACCACTCGTCCACGCAGACGACCCGCAGCCCGTTCTGCGCCGCGCGAATGGCCGCGGGATAGCCCGCCGGTCCGCCGCCGATCACGGCGACATCGTAGCTCTGTTCGGTCATGGGTATTACACCTGCAGGAGAAGCCGCGCAGGATCCTCCAAAACGTCCTTGATGGCAACCAGGAATTGCACCGCTTCCCTGCCGTCCACGATCCGGTGGTCGTAGGTTAGCGCCAGGTACATCATCGGACGGATCTCGATTTCTCCTTCCACGACCACCGGGCGCTGCTGGATCGAGTGCATGCCCAGGATACCGCTCTGGGGCGGGTTGATGATGGGCGTGGACATCATCGATCCGAAGATGCCGCCGTTGGTGAGGGTGAAGGTGCCCCCGGTCAGGTCCTGCATGCCGAGACCGCCGCTGCGCGCACGGGTGCCGAAGTCCACGATGGATGTTTCGATTTCCGCGTAGCTCATCTGTTCGGCATTGCGCAAGATGGGCACCACCAGCCCGCGATCGGTGGACACAGCCACGCCGATGTCGAAGTAGTCGTGGTAGACAATGTCGGTTCCGTCCACCGAGGCGTTCAGAACCGGGAAGCGTCGCAGGGCTTCGATGCAAGCCTTGATGAAGAACGACATGAAGCCCAGCTTGACTCCATGCTTGCGCTGGAACATTTCGCCGTAGCGGGTCCGGGCATCCATGACGGCGCTCATGTCGACTTCGTTGAACGTCGTGAGCATCGCCGCGGTGTGCTGCGCTTCCACCAGCCTTTCGGCGATTCTCGCGCGCAACCTGGTCATGGGAACGCGTTGTTCCTCGCGATGGCCGGCCGGTGCGGGTGGTGTGCCCCGTGCGGCTGGTGTGGTCGGAGCGGGTGGTGCGGTCGGTGCGGTTTTGCCTGGTTTGCTTGGTGCACCGACGAGGCGCTGAGCGCTTGCTGTGCTCGACTCTTCCCGTACTTCCTGCTCGCCTCTCACCTGTGCCGGGGCGTCGCCTTTCAGCCTTGCCGCGGTGCCGGAAGCCCGTTCGATGTAGTCGAGCACATCGGACTTCGTGATGCGCCCGCCGCGACCAGAGCCTCTGATCGAACCAGAGTCGACCCGGTGTTCGCGCATCAATCGCCGCACGGCAGGGCCAGCTCGTTCAAGGGTGGCGCTGTCGGGTGTCGTCGATGCAGGTTTCGGTCCCGCTGCAGCATCCGGAATGGCTTCCTCAGCATCCGGGACACCCTCCTTTTCAGCCATCGGAACCGCCAAGTCAGACACCCCCACCGCCTCATCCTGTTCCGAAGACACACCGGATACCTCTCCCGGCTCCAACAGCGCCAACACCTCGCCTGCCGTCACCGTGGCGCCGTCGGCCACACGGACTTCCCGCAGGATGCCGTCGCTGGGCGAAGGCACTTCGAGCACGACCTTGTCGGTCTCAAGCTCGACCAGCTTCTCGTCCCGGCGCACCGGATCGCCGGCCGAACGATGCCAGTTCACCAGCGTGGCGTCGCTCACCGATTCCGGCAGTTGCGGAACCCTGATTTCGATCGTCACGATTCGGAGTTCTCCATTTTTTCATTAAGTTCAATCGATAACGCGTTGAATAATAATGTTTTCTGTCTCATCGAATGGAGTCCGTATATCCCCGATGCAGGCGCAGCAGCATCCGGTCGGCCTACATACGTCAAATGCTGCTTGTCTGATAGTGGCGCCTGCAGGCGGTGACGAATCTGGTACCAGGCGCCCTGGTTCTGTGGCTCTTCCTGACACCACACGATATCGGAAACGTGAGCATACCGGGCGATGGTTGCGGCGTACTCCTCAACCGGGAACGGATAGAGTTCCTCCAGGCGGACAATGGCCATGTCTTCAATGGAATGCTCGCTGCGCAGGCCCGCGAGGTCGTAGTACACCCTCCCGCTGCAAAAGATCAGTCGCCGGGCGTCCTCCGGCGATACGGTTTCGTCGTCGATCAACGGATTGAAGCGGCCTTCAGTAATTTCGCTCAACGTCGACACCGAGGACCGGTGGCGCAGCAGACTCTTCGGCGTCATCACGATCAGGGGTTTGCGGGTCGGCCGCAGCGCCTGCCGGCGCAGCATGTGGAACATCTGAGCCGGCGTCGAAGGTACGCAGACCTGCATATTGTGTTCCGCGCACAGTTGCAGAAAGCGCTCCAGGCGCGCGGACGAATGTTCCGGACCCTGGCCTTCGTAACCGTGGGGCAGGAACAGCGTCAGTCCGGACAGCCGCCCCCACTTGGATTCGCCGGAACTGATGAACTGGTCGATCACGACCTGGGCGCCGTTGGCAAAGTCGCCGAACTGCGCTTCCCAGATCACCAGGCAATCCGGAGACGCAGTGCTGTAACCGTATTCGAAGCCCAACACCGCCTCTTCGGAGAGCAGCGAGTCGCCAACGGTGAAGGCGCCGGTGCGGGGCGT
>VYEH01000269.1:11266-18101 GCA_009843005.1 Pseudomonadota bacterium
AAAACTTCACCGTCCGCCTGGTTGACAAAGGAGGCGTGCCGGTGAAAGAACGTCCCACGGCGACTGTCCTGGCCGATCAGACGGACATTGAAGCCCGCATCGAGAATACTGCCATAGGCCAGGCTCTCGGCGAATCCCCAGTCCACACTCAGCTCCCCCGCAGCCATCCTGACCCGGTCGGAAACGATTCGCTGGACCCGTGGGTGGACCTTCCAGCCCTTGGGTACGGTATTGATCAACGCGCCCAGGCGCCGCAATTCGCTCAGGGATATACGCGTATCCGCCGCGGTGTCCAGCGTGCCCAGGCAGTCTTCGTTCGGGCTGCGGCCCTCGTCCAGGCAAGACCGGTAGTCCTCCTCCATGGACCTCGGTTCCGACTCGCTCAGGTCACCGCCGGCCAGCAGCCTTTGTCCATAGAGCGTCCTTGAAGTGGCGTGCTTCCTGATCCTGTTGTACATCACCGGCTGGGTAACGGCAGGTTCGTCGGCCTCGTTGTGCCCGAGGCGCCGATAGCAGACCAGGTCGATCACCACGTCCTTGTGAAAGGCCTGACGGTAGCGCGCCGCTAACCGAATGGCGGCCACGGCGGCCTCCGGATCGTCGCCGTTGACGTGAAAGACCGGCGCTTCGACCATCTTCGCGATGTCGGAGCAATAGGGGGTCGAGCGGGCATCCGGCAGGTCGCTGATGGTGAAACCGATCTGGTTGTTGATGACGATATGAATGGTTCCGCCGGTGTGGAAGTGCCGCGTCTGCGACATCTGGAAGGTTTCGGCCACCACGCCCTGCCCGGCGAAGGCGGCGTCACCGTGAATCAGCACCGGCAGCACCTGGTTGCCCTGGATGTCGCCGCGCCGGTCCTGTCTCGCGCGCACGGATCCCTCCACGACTGCATTGACGATCTCCAGGTGGGAGGGATTGAAGGCGAGCACCACATGGACGTTGTTGCCGGGCGTGCGCACGTCCGCGGAAAAACCCATGTGGTACTTGACGTCGCCGGAGCCGCGGATCTTGCTGAGATCCCTGTCCACGGCAAACTCCGAAAATAGTTCCTGAGGGGACTTGCCGAGCACGTTGACCAGTACATTGAGCCGTCCGCGATGGGCCATCCCGATCACGACTTCCTGTATGCCCCTTTCCCCGACCGTGCGGATCAGGTCGTCCAGGATCGGAATCAGCGTCTCGCCACCCTCCAGCGAGAACCGTTTCTGGCCGACAAACTTTGTGTTGAGGTAGCGCTCCAGTCCTTCCGCGCGGTTCAGGCTGGCGTAAATCCGGCGGCGTTCCTCTCGGCCAAGGTCGCTGGCGGCTCGATCCTCTTCGAACCGCTGGCGCAGCCAGAGCCTCTCCCGGGCACGGGAGATATGGGCGAACTCCATGGCAATCCGCCCGCAATAGACGCGTTTCAGCACGTCGAGAATATCCCTGAGCTTCATCCGTGAATGTCCCGTCCCGGCGAGCCCGCCGGTGAAGAACTCAGCGTCCAGGTCGGTTTCGTCGAGTCCGAGAAAATCCAGCTTCATGACGGCCGGTATGGATCGTTGCCACAGGCCCAGGGGATCCAGGTCCGCAATCTGGTGCCCGCGCAGACTGTAGACCTGTATCAAGCGAGACACCGCAGCCTGCTTTTCGCTCGCCTGCTCCGCGGGCGGACTGCCCTCCCAGCCGATACCGGCGGCAACGGCGAGCGACTGCTGTGGCCGCGTTTGCACATCATCAACAACCGGACGTTCGGGCACTTCGCGAGCGGGCTGTTGGCGGGGCACACTGCGACCGACCGGGCGGTGGGGTACGTCCCGAGCGGTTGGTTGGCGGTGTGCTTCGCGAACCATCCTGCGATGTGACACATCGCCTTGCGTGTCGCCGAATTCGCCGAAGTAACGCCGCCACTCCTCCGACACGCTGCCCGGGTCATCCAGGTACGCTTCGTAGAGAGCCTCCACATAGGGCGCGTTGGACCCGTGGATCGGCGACGATTCGTACTGGCGTTGAAGAACGGCGCTCATGGTGCGTGCTTCCGGTGTTGGCCGATGTAGTGTAGCGAAAACGACGCCTGCAAATGCGGCCCGTTGCGTTGTCGCGCTATTGCGCGGTCGTGAACTCGCCGGCGCCCGTTTCACGCAGCAGGTAGGCCAGCAGGTCGGTACGGTCGGAAACGGAGTAAATCCCCGCAAACACCATCAGGTTACCTGGCACGAAATCTTCGGGCCGGGCGAGCCAGGTATCCAGTTCCGCCGGGGTCCAGACGATGCCCGCCTCCCGAAGCGCTTCGGAGTATGGGAAATCAGGCGCACTCGCAGCCGACCGCCCGAAGATGCCGCTCAGGTTCGGGCCGATCAGGTGCCCTTCCCCCGGACCCAGCGTGTGACACACGATGCAGGCGTAACTCAACAACTCACCGCGTTCAAAGTCCGCATCTGCAAACCGCTCCTCTGCCAGGTAGCCGGCCGCGAGCGAATTCAATGAACTGGTTTCCGCGTCTCCCCGGAGGTACGGATCGCCGGGATGCGGGGCGGGCACAGCCTCACGCGCGGTGGAACTGTCTGCATCGGGTACGTCGCAAGCGGCGATCATTGCCCCCATGACGAGCGACAACAGGCATGCTGCATACGCTCCCGGAACCCCTCCAGGGGACAGTTCCGGGGCGTGGTTTGTGGGATATCCCGGCCTCATGGGTCGAAGAGTATAGTCCCGGCGATCCGCTCAGAAGGTCCAGCCAAGACCGACGTGGAGGCCGAAGTCGGGCGCCGACTCGACAATCAGGTCCTCGCTGAACGCAAACGTCATAACCCGACCGGAATCCGGTTTCCACCATCCGCCGATGCTGATCTGGACTGCACTTGCCCCCAGTTCGTCCAGTGCACTGGAAAAATAGTTGGAATGGGCGTCCAGTTGAAACTTGAAACCGACACGCTGCAGCGGTTGCCAACCGGCGCCCAGCACGCCGAATCCCACCCAATCCTCGCTGCGCAGGGAAAACACTTCCGAGGTGCCGACCCGGACCGCACCGGCGCCCCAGAAAATGCCCGCCGGTGCGCCAGCGACCGTCCGTGGATGGCTCCTCAGCAAGCTGAGAGAAAGGTCTGTGGCGCCACTCCCCGTCAGCGTGCCGGGGTCTCCGGTGGAAAGTTTTGCGGCAGCCTTGAGCGTGAAGCGCCCTTCCACTCCGAACGTTCGCGAGAGACCGATACGCACATCGCCAATACCGTGGCGGGACTGCTCGAACAGGTAGCGGTGTTGTCCACCCACCGTGTACACGTATTTAAGTTCGTCTTCGCCCCGCAGGTTGCGGTTACCGTCCGGCAGGTTGGCGAATCCGTGCCAGGCGTCGACGGCGTCATCCAGGAACCCGCCCGAGTGCCGATACCAGGGTACGTCCACGCTCACGACCCAAGCTTCGCCGAAGCGGTGCCGATAGTGGAGGTTCAGGCGCCAGGTTTCGCCGTCGATGAGCAGTTCCTCGTGGCCGTTTCCCGCGAGTACGTAGTGATTTGCAACCGCGGAGGCGATGCCCAGTTCGCGGCGGCCGCTGATGTTCCCGTCCCAGGACGGCAGCCCGAATACCGCCACCGGAGGGCTCAGATTGGGCATGTCGAAGGGCGAGACCTCCTCTGCGCCCGCCACATTGCCGTGGGTCATCCATCCCAGGCCGCCGGTCGCGGCCACCGCGGCCGTTGCAACACCCATCCGCATCGGATTCAGCGCGCGGCGTGTTGCCGGCTCGCTGGAATCAGCGAGTACAATGTGCCGTCGGGGCCAATATACAGGGTGGCTGCCGAAGCCAGCCCACCCAGGGCGAGCCAGCCGAGGACCGCGGCGCCGGCGCCCTCGATCGCAATCCCATCCAGCAGCACCGCAAGGAGCGCAAGAACCACCGCATTGATAGCGAGCGACAGCCCCGCGATGGTCCCGAGCCTGAGCGGCAAGACGTAGAACACGATAGCTGTTCGCGTCAATCCGTTGCTCACCCCCACGGCCAGCGCGCTGATCAACCAGGCGCCCGGACCCTCGATAACGATGCCGGGTACGGCGGCGGAAACCAGCCCCAGCGAGAGTACGCTGCACATGGCTCTGTTGACGTATCCCTTCATGCCTTCTTTCGCTCGCAGCCGTTGCCTCAAATGGTACCGTACGATACATGCAAACATTTTGAATCGATGAACACTACAGTGCCGATAATGCTCCGCAGCAATGCCATCTTCTCCGACTGCGGACGCTACCGCTATTGGCTCGAGAGGATATGGGACCTTGAGGCGCCTATCCTGCCGTGGGTGCTCCTGAACGGGTCCACCGCGGATTCAGTCCGCAACGACCCTACGGTGAGACGGGTCATCGGCTTCACCCGGCAGTGGGAATTCGGCGGACTCTGGCTCGTCAATTCGTACGCTGCAATGGCCACGAATCCCCGGGACCTGCTCGCCATGGACAATAATGCCGGCCCGCGCAATCGTCACTACGTCCAGAAGACGATTCGGGACGCCTGGCGGCACGTCCGAAAATTCCGGGTCACACAAGAATTGCCAGTTGTGGTGGGTTGGGGAAACCATGGTGCACGCGGCCAGCAGGACATGCGGGTGCTGGATTGGATAGGCCGCTCCGGAGTGCCTGTGCGACTCCTGTGCCTCGGCGTGACGAAGCTGGGCTGCCCCCGTCACCCGTTGTACTGTGCCGCGGACACTGCGCCCGTCGATTATTGCGGTCGGGAATCGCATCGGCAGACTTGACGATTACCGGCCTTGCACACTGGAAATGTCGCCCGGAGCCTGTACCATTGCGCTTTCCCGCTCGTACGTGACATGAATTTCAAGGCCCTCCCAGACGTGAATTCCAGGCACATGGCCGAGGCGATGCAGCGCCACTGGTGGCTGCGCCTCGCGCCGCTGGCGCTGGCGTGCGTGGTCCTGGCGGCCTGCGAATCGGAAGGCGGGCGGGTACGACCGCCCAGCACCGATGTCAGCGTCATTCATGTCGCCAGAAGTTTCGGCAACCTCGAGTTCCGGCGCGTGGAACGGCTGGAGGGCACGCTGAGCTATCGCTCCTCGCAGTTGTTCACCTGGGACAGCGGCCCCTATACGTTCAACATCGACGCCACGATCCCCGGCCTCAACACGCCGATACGGTTGTACACATTCTCGGCGGACCTCACGGGGGGCAACGACCACAGCATCGTGCTCACGGAAGCCAACGGCTGGTTGCACGAACTGATTCTGGAAGCACCTCAGGCCGAGCTTTCCGAGACCGACGCGGAAATTATCATCGTCAATACGGCCGCCGGCCTGGAAACCGCCGTCGACGTGTATATCGAACCCCCTGGAACGGTACTTGCGGCCGCGACGCCCAAGGGCTCGGTGGACTTCCTCGAATCGATTCCCGCGGCGGCGATCGCACCCGGCGAATACGAGCTGAGCCTCACCCAAGCCGGCAACCCCACCAGCGTGGTCATGGTTTCCGACCCGTTCGAAATTCCCGGCAGCGTGCGCACGACGCTTTCCGTCATCGACGGGCTGACTTCGGCGTCGCCGGCGGCCGCGCTGGTCAGCAGCGCCGGTAACGATACCCCGCTCTCGTACCGGGATATTCGAGCCGGCAACCGCGTGCTCAACGCCATGACCAGCCGCGACCCCATCGACGTCACCGTCAACAGCAACTTCTCGCCACCGCTGATTCCCAACGCCATGTTCGGGGCGCCGACGGACTACGCTCTGCTGGTTCCCGGGGAACACACCCTGCAGGTCACGCCGACCGGCAATCCGGGCGCCATCGAAGTCGAAACAACCTTCAGGGCTTTTCCGGGGCAACGCGGCACCTGGTTCGTTCGCGGCGATCCCGGCGCGTTGACCGCCCAGTATTCTCCGGACAGTCAACGCCTCATCCGCGACATCGCGGAGATCACCGTCTACTACGGCGGGACGACGGTCAGCGGCGTCGATGTCTTCATCGTCCCGCCGGACACGGAACTGAACACGGTAGCGCCCACCGCGACGCTGACCGGAACCAACGCGCTCTCGTTCGTGTACCTGGGCCTGGGTGGCTACACCATCACAGTACGAGAAGCCGGGACTCAAACCGTTCTCGCCGGCCCCGTCGCGGCGGGTATCGGCTTCGAAGGCAGCTACGGGATCCTGATTACCAACGGTGCATCGGGCTCCGGAATGGATGTCACCCTCATCGACCGGTTCAACCTCTAACCAGACCTGCCTGCAATCCCGGTGGCGGTTCCGTTACAGGGATCCTGGACTCGCTCTTGCGATACCACAGGAACCCACTGCGGCGGCCCCAAGGGGGAGCCTACTCAGGCGGTCCCACGGCCGCACGCCGGTTCAGCGATTGTGCCGCCTCTGCTTCGTCCACCACTGCCACGGCGAAATCCGACATCGTGATGGTGCTGTCTCCCGTGTCGTCGTAGAGCACGTCCTCGCCTCCCAACCGGTAGTCGCCGGTGCGCTCGCCGGCCGCTGCCGGACTCATCGCGCCCGGTGGCGGCGTCAGTACCGCCCACTGCAATCCATCGGCGGCGCCAAATGCCTCGATAGCCCGCCAATGACCGAAGGCGTTGCCGTGCTGCGGCGTCCCGGGCTCGATCTCGGGATTGTCGAATCCGTATTCTCCGTCGACTCGAAGCGTAGTGCCGCCGCCCACCTGAATCACCCGGGGCGCTTCCTGGCCAAGTACTCCGGCCGCCTCGATGAACGTTTCGGCCGCAATGCTGGTGACGGCTTCTTCCGGCGTGTTGCCCGGGCCGAGTCCGCGCACGGTGATGACAACGGCATCGACGCCGGCAATGATCTCCAGCATCGATTCCAGACTGGTGACGTCCCCCTGCACGGCACTGAAG
>VYEH01000371.1:0-7733 GCA_009843005.1 Pseudomonadota bacterium
AATGCGCCGGGATTTCACGACCATGTCGGTATTGGAACTGCCGACGACGACGATACTGTCCATTAACATGGTCTTATCAGAAAAAAAAACCTTATCCATGCGAATCTGAAAGGCGTCGAAACCGGCCGCATCAAGCCCCCGCTGCGATAATGAGGACCAGGCCCAGAATGAAGCTCACGAACATCAGGCCGATCAGCCGATTCGTGCCCGCGGGCGCGTCCCTGAACTCCTTCCAGACGAAAACACCCCAGAACGCCGCAACCATCGTTGCACCTTGTCCGAGACCGTATGAGATCGCGGGCCCGGCAACGCCGAACGCAATGATGGAAAACAGCATGCCGACACACCAGATCATCCCGCCCACGATGCCCCACGCATGGTCCTTGCCGGTGCCCCTGAAATATTGGGACGGTGCAATCGGATCGCCCTGGAACGGCTTCAGCATGATGATCGTATTGACAACG
This sequence comes from Pseudomonadota bacterium, assembly GCA_009843005.1. Lineage (GTDB taxonomy): Bacteria > Pseudomonadota > Gammaproteobacteria > Steroidobacterales > Rariloculaceae > UBA6522. The sequence continues at coordinate 465 of VYEH01000371.1, forward strand.
AAATTGCTCAACAGGATTCCCACGGAAAAGAAAACCATGGCGGTATAGGGGCTCAGCATGCCTGCCTCCATGTCGACAAAGTCGGGTGACATTGCCGCAGCCACGAACCGATAGAAAAAGCCCATGAGAACGCCGCACAGAACGGCCAGACCGAGGCCAAGGGCGCCGCGCGAGCCGCCCTGCCCGGGAAGCCGCCGGTAGGCCATCGCATCCATGACTATTGCGGCCGTGACCAGGCCCACCCCGGCGAAGAGCATCACCGGATCGCCCTGGGGCTGGGCGACATAATTCACGATCACACCGATTACCAGCGCCAGGCCGATCCCGACCGGAAATGCCACGGCCATCCCCGCGAGCGCAATGGCCGCCACGAGAAGGATATTGGCGACATTGAACACAACACCGCCGAGTACGGCAGAGCCGAGATGGCCTGTTGAAGCCTGGGCCAGATCGTCAAGGAACCCGCGGCCCTCGGAACCCACGCTTCCCATCGTGAACGCGAAGAGCAGTGCTGCCAGCAGGACACCGATCACGTAGTCCCAGTAGTACAACTCGAAGCGCCACGTCTTGCCGGCCAGCTTCTGGGTGTTGGCCCAAGACCCCCAGCAAAGCATGGTGATGACGCAGAAGACGACAGCCACGGAGTAGTTTTGCAGTACAAACATAAGAGCGTCCTGAAGTCTTTCCGGCGCTTATTCGGGGACTGCGCCGGTGGCTGAGTCGGTACTCGGTATGTACCAAAGATTATTCACAAGATCGACGCCGCCGCCCATCTCTTCCTGTACCACCCTGTCGACCACAACCACGCCTCGCTCCGCCATGGCCTGAAACGTATCGATGCCATCGTTGGCGAATCCCCCGCGGGTTCTGTGAATGTTGTAGCGGTCGGAAAAGGACCGGCCAAACGCCTGTTCGATCCCTTCCCTGCCGATCATGAATCCCAGCAGCCCACCCCAGGTGGCCGCAGGGTTGTCGGAGTCCCAGCCCGCCAGGACGGCGATCTTGACCGTTTCCTGGTAGTCGCCTTCGCCGTACAGGAGGCTGACGATGCTGGCGGCAAAGTTGATTCCGGAAGCATAGCATCCATTGCAGTCCAGATTCCTCGACGTCATGTCGTAACCGTCGGCCTCTTCAACCTGGTAGCGGACATAGACCTCGTCCCGCGCCTGCTCCCAGGGCACGCCCGCCTCGTAACGGCCCTTTACGAAATCGAACATCTTTGCCGTGTAGGAGTCGTCCGGCACGCCCTGACGCGCTCTGTCCGCCATCCAGAAAATCTGGTCCCTCATTGACAGGTCCTGGTCAACCAGCGAGGCCAGCGAATGCATCTCGACATAGAATTCGGCCGCCCAGGCCGCGTTCTCCCAGGCGGTGGTGCGGATCGGCAAGTAGGCCATCTCCAGTGCCACATCGGGCAGGGCCGGCGCAAACAGGCCGAATATCTCCGTCGTAAGCTGCGCGTCGATCATCTCGGAGTCGGGATTGTTGGCGGGGTCGCCGGTGGCCGGAGGCACCAGGCCTTCGACGCGCATCAAATCATGCGCGGTCTGGTTCGACACCCAGAGAAAATTCTGCTTGCCGCCATTATCGGTGGTAAACGGCGTGTTCTCGTCGGAGTAAATGTGTTCCATCCATCCATCGCGAATCTGTTCACCGCTCAGGATGCTGGTCTGGTTGCTCAACAAGAGGTGTTGATAGATGTACTCGATATCGGTGTCGTCGTCGGCGCCCCATATTCCGTCCTCGTCCACGAGCACCCAGTCGATGGTCGTGTAAATTCCGCCCCGGACATTGACCTGATCGGGCTGGCCCCAGTCGTCGCGGGTATAGAATTCCCCGCTCGGCCCTTCCCCGCCGATCTTGTCCGTTTCCGTCACTATCCCGGTCCAGTTCGCAATGCACTGGCCCAGCCAGAAACCATGGAGCTTGTCGACGTACGCCTGCCGGGAAACCACGAGGTCATCGGGCGCCGGTGTATAGGGAAGGTACTCCATCGAAGGATTGACCGGGCCGGCGCCGCCGTCGGCGGACAGGGCGCCTGGACTCTCGGCCTGCGGCTCGTCCGGGCCGGATTGGTTGTCACAGCCCGATAAGATCAAGGCGATCGCCAGGAATGCCGCAGTCCTGGTGGTGACTGTTGTCATCGACCCCCAAATGACCACGAGTAACCTATGTCGCATCCCTGCTTCCTCCCGCGCCGAACCGCAACGACTGAACCGCCGGACTTTGGCGTATTTGTCTGCGGTCAACCTCTTTTTCCACAGCGAATATAACAACCTGGGTGTCTTCCGTACATGCATGATCGGCCGATTCGACACTAACGCCGCTACCACCGCCCTCGCGCCTCGACGCCCAGCACCCGGCCTTCCTTCAACGGTGAATACGTCGAGTCCACCAGCCCGCTGAGATCGAAGTCGCTGCGCCGCAGCACCTCATTCAGTAGATTCTTTCCGTACAGCGTGAACGTCAGCGACCCCGACGGCGAATAGTCGACACTCAGGTCGACGAGGTCACCGCCATCGAGTACGCCCAGGTTATTGTCGGTGACCTCACTGTCATCGCGATGCGCAAGGCTCACACGCATGGACAGCTCGCCCCGGTCACCGACGGTGCGCGTGTACCTGCCTTCCACGCCGTACGTCAACTTGGCAAGCCGGGGCAGCTTGAACCGGTCGTCGCCGACCGTCGATCCGTCGCCGTCCAGGTCGTGGCGAACCTCGTCGTAAGCCCCGTCCGTGTAGCCGATGAATCCGCTGACCGTGGCAGACTCACCGACCGCGGCCAGGACTTCGGCCTCAAGCCCCTGAATGGTCGCGTCGGCGGTGTTGGCGGTGATCTGGATCGCGCCGCCGGCAGCGTCGGCGAAGGTCACCTGGCGCTGCATCCCGTAAACCTGGTTGTGGAAAGCGGCCACATTCAACCGCACACGTCCGTCCGCCAGTTCGGACTTCAGTCCCACCTCGAACGAGTCCTGTTCTTCCTCGTCGAATGGCCCCGGCGCCGCGGTCGGCGATGTGTTGCGCAGATTGTAGCCACCACTGCGAAACCCTTTCGTGAAGTGGCCATATACCTGGGCCTCGGGGCTCAGCCAGCGTTGCAGGCCGACCTTCGGCGTCACGTTACTCCAGGAATTTCCGTCCCGGAAGTCGAAGTCGCACCGGTGCGAATCCACCACGCAGATCGCGTTACCCGCGGTTGCAACTTCCACGTCCTTGTCTTCGAGCGTATAGCGGGCGCCCAGTGTCAGAACCCAGTCGTTACCCAGGGCGATGTCGTTATTCATGAATACGCCACCGGTCAGGTGGTCCTGGTCGCCTCCAAAGGGCGCACGCTCTTCGCCGCGCAGCACCCGGCGCTCCCGATACCGAATATTCTGGGCGAAGAAATAGACACCGAACGTCGCCTGCCACCCATCACTGAACCAACCGGAGTAACGCAACTCGTTACTGAACTGCTCCTGATCGGTGAACGTGAATCCGTGAAAGACCGGGTCGACCGTGGCGTCAATGTCGATCAGCGCTTCCTGCCGCAGGGTGCGCCAGCCGAATACGTTGGTAACGGCGCCGCGGCCCAGGCCGACGCGCCTGTTCGCCTCGACGACGAAATGCTGCCAATCCACTAGCGAGAACCCGGGCTCGTCAATGGCGAAATCGAATCCACCGAACCGGCGCCGGTTCTGCGTAGCCGGTCCATCACCGTCGGTGTCGCCTCGTTCATAGATCATCGTGACGTCAAGCCTTTCCGAAGGCGTCCAGGTCACTACGGGTCGGAGCACACGCGTCACTTCGGCGCCGACCGGACCGCCACCGGGAGCGCTGTTCTCAAACCAACCGCTGTCGTCACGGAAACTGACAGACAGTCGCGCACCGATCGCACCGTCGGCCAATGCGCCCTCGATGCTGCCGGTGAATCGGCTGTCCAACCCAGTCTCCAATCGCATCGAAGCGTTTGCGGTGAACTCGCCGCCCGGACGCCGCGAACGCAGCAGCACAGCCCCGCCTGTCACGTTACGACCGAAAAGAAGCCCCTGCGGGCCGCGCAGGACATCTACCGCCTCCAGATCCAGCATGTCCACGATCACACCGTAGTTGATACCGAGATACATGCCGTCGACGAACACACCCACCGTGGGATCGATGGACGGGATGGAACCTGCGACGCCCAGGCCGCGGATAGAAAAGTTGGCAATCCCCTTGCCAGTGCCTATGGCGTCGAGGGCCACGTTCGGCAGCGCATAGCTCAGGTCTTCGATATCGGTCACATGCCGTGCGGCCAGACCTTCACCTGTGAGCACATTGATGGCGGCGGGTACGAACTGGGCGACCTCCGCTTCGCTCTTCTTGGTGGCGGTGGTGACCACCTCTTCCAGCACGGGGATGTCCGTGGCGACACCGGAATCGGAGGTGCGGCCGGTATCCGCACCGGGTTGCTGCGTCGGCGCCTGTGCCCCGCATGTCGAGCAGGCCAATAGCAGGGCCATAGGGAACCGTCCGGTCACGGCGCTCATTGGATGACGGGAAACCGCGCGGGTTTTGGTGGCTCGACAGGGGCTATGGGCATCGGCCAACGACACATGGCTACCGGTGAAATCTCGGCGCCAAGGGTACATCATGGTAGAAGAAGTAGGTGAATTGCGGGCCACCAGCGCGCGGGACACGAACGGAGACTGACGAGGCATGAAGGCAAACAAGGTGGTTCTGGCTTATTCGGGTGGACTGGATACCTCGGTCATCTGCCTTTGGCTGCAGGAAACCCATGGCGCGGAAGTGGTCACCTTTACGGCGGACATCGGCCAGGGCGATGAAGTCGAGCCGGCACGCGCCAAGGCTCGGGCCATGGGCGTGGCGGAGATCCATGTCGAAGACCTCAGGGAAACGTTCACCCGCGACTATGTCTTCCCGATGTTCCGGGCAAATGCGGTCTATGAAGGTGAATACCTGCTCGGCACCAGCATCGCCCGCCCGCTCATCGCGCGGCGGCTGGTGGAGATCGCTGCCGAAACAGGGGCGGACGCCATTGCCCACGGCGCCACCGGCAAGGGCAATGACCAGGTGCGTTTCGAGTTGGGAGCCTATGCGCTCAACCCCGATATCAGGATCATCGCGCCCTGGCGGGAATGGGAACTGAATTCCCGGGAGGCGCTGCTGGACTACTGCCGCGACCGACAGATTCCCGTGGATTTCGAGCGCAAAGGCGAATCGCCGTATTCCATGGACGCGAACCTGTTGCACATCTCCTACGAGGGCGGCGGACTTGAAGACCCATGGAATGCACCCGACGAAACCATGTGGCGATGGACCGCAGCCCCTGAATCCGCGCCGGACGATCCGCGATTGCTCGAAATCGAATTCGCTTGCGGCGACGCGGTGGCGCTGGACGGAAAACCGATGACCCCGGCCAGCCTGCTTACCAGATTGAACGACCTGGGCGGCGCACACGGCATCGGCCGGCAGGATATCGTCGAGAATCGCTATGTCGGCATGAAGTCCCGGGGCTGCTACGAGACCCCCGGTGGCACGATTCTGCTCAGGGCGCACCGGGCGATGGAGTCCCTGACGCTGGACCGGGAAGTCGCGCACCTGAAGGACGAGCTGATGCCACGCTATGCCGGAATGATCTACAACGGCTACTGGTGGTCGCCCGAGCGCAAGGCGTTGCAGGCGCTCATCGACGAATCCCAGCAAGCCGTCAACGGCGTCGTCCGCCTGAAGCTCTACAAGGGCGCCGTGACGGTGCTTGGCCGCCGGTCGCCGGAAAGTCTCTACGACGCGAACACGGCCACAATTGAAGTGGATCGGGGCGCGTATCGCCTGGGAGATGCCGCGGGATTCATTCGATTGAATGCGCTTCGCCTGCGCATGGGCGCGAAACTCGGCCGGAATCTCCAAGAGTGATCGCCGCAAGCCCGCTGCGGCAACGCCTGGACGACCCTTTTGGGGAAATCGCATCGCGAGAGCGTCAAGCCCCAGCATTATTTGGCAAAATGTGCGCTCTGTTCGCCGGGAGATTGCGTTCGTGACGATTCAGGAAATTTGCTCTGACATGGCCGCGAAGGCGGCTTCCATCGACCCGTTGGGCAAGACGTTAATCTTCTTCCTCGACGACGAACGCCTGCTCATCGACGGCACCGGCGAACAGAACCGCGTCTCGATCGTGACCGGACAGGACATTGAGGCGGAGTGCACCGTCACCATGTCGCTCGATACCTGGGGAAAACTGCAGCGCAACGAACTCAAACCGTTTATCGCGGTCGCTTCGCGCAAGATCAAGGTCAAGGGCGACTTGTCCATCGCGGCCAAGCTGAAGCAGCTCACCTGACTCGCCCGACTGATTCGCCTATTTGCCTCGCTCCGCTGACTATTCCACAATCCGGATGCAAGAAACTTCGCGCCCTATCAGACACCCGGCGGCACTCACCCTCGTCAACCGCGCCGGAAGTCTCGCCGAATCAATTGGCTTTCGACCTTTCGAACCCGGATCCAGCCGGATACTTGCCAGGGCGCGGAAACTCAGCGGATTCGATTTTCGCGACGACATGTTCCGTGAAGGGCTTGAGCGCCTGATTCGGTCCCTGCAAGCCGAGGCCGGGCTCAATATGTTCGGTAAGTTCGCCATGAGAAACGTCCTGCAGCGCAGCGCCAATTCGCGTTTCCTCGTTGAGAAGGCGATCTCCGAAAGTCCCGCGATCCTGGACGAATCCATCGACGAACCCGTGTTCATCATTGGCATGCCCAGATCCGGTACAACCATCCTGCAAGCGCTCCTGTACCGGGATTCCGCGCACCGCTCGCCGCTGTGTTGGGAGTGCCTGCTGCCCTACCCCGCACCGACGCCGGAAACCTGGCGGGACAACCCGCGCCTGGACACCGTCCGCAAGGAGTTCGGCCGGCTTTTCAGGCTGGTTCCGGACCTGCGCAGGAAACACTACATGGCGGCGGACTCGCCCCAGGAGTGCGTAGCGATCACGGCGTTGAACTTCTGCAGTTACCAGTTTCTCGCCCAGGCGTACTTGCCCAGCTACGACCACTGGCTTTCCAATGAAGCCGATCAGGTGCGGAACCTGCGCTGGCACAAGCGGTTCCTGCAGTATCTCCAATCTGGCGGAATTCGCCCGGTGCGCTGGCTTCTGAAGTCGCCCGCCCACCTGCTGCGTCTCGAGGCGTTGTTCGATGTCTACCCGGATGCCCGCATCGTTATGCCCCACCGCGAGCCGTCCCGCTTCATCGCCTCCGTGGTTTTTATTTTTACGGCGACGAGCGAGATCTACAC
>VYEH01000371.1:7743-18086 GCA_009843005.1 Pseudomonadota bacterium
GCTCTACACGGACCACGATGATCCCGTGCGCACCGGACGGGCGCTCCTGCGAACATGGGGCGGCTACCTCGACCGCTTCCTGCGCGACCGCGAATCGCTCGGGACGGAAAACCGCTTCGTCGATTTCCACTTCGACGAGTTCGTCGGCAACCAGATGCGCGTCGTCGACAGGATCTACGATCGGTTCGGCTGGGAACTCGACCCGCAAAGCCGTACGCGCATGGAGGATTTCCTGCGCCGGGAACGAAAGGACAAGCACGGCGTTCACGCGTATTCCCTGGAGCAGTTCGGTCTATCCGCGGCAGAGTTCGACCAACGGTATAAGCGTTACCATGAATTCCTGCGCGAGTTGAAAGCAACCTAGACGGGCATGGAAAGCAAGCAGGCGCTGAACGAATTCCTCGACCTGATTCGCGATTCGGATGCGACCTTTCTCGATCCGGACATGGCCCTGGACGAACAGGGCAAGGTGGACGGCTACCAGCACTACTTTCACCTGCTTCAGCTCGCCGTGGACTTCTACCTGTTCAACGATCCGCTGCGTCCGCAGTGGATGCCGCTGGCGAACGGTAACCGCCGGATCTACGGCGACAACGTGGACGCGGTGTACTACTTCACCCAGGTGCGGGGCGACCAGGAGTACATCATCCGGGGGCAGCGGTTCGACAGCTGCTACCTGAGCTTCACGCTGTACGGCGGCGACCCGCACGGCGAACTGGCAGACCGTGTATCGCTCAGCGTGAACCACAGGGACATCCAGTTTGACGAGGAGGGACGCTTCGAGATCAAACTGACCCCGAATCCCCGGGGCGCCAACCAGTTCAGGATCGATCCCGACTCGGTGACCCTCTTCTCGCGCGAGTATTTTTTCGATCGGCCCAGCTCCACCGAAAGCATCCTGCAGATCGAGAATGTAGCCCCACAACCCAGGGCGACCCCGCTGAATGACCGGCAACTGGCACGACGAATTCGCACCATGGCGAACTTTTTCCAGGGTACGACCTGGCTGGCGCCGCTACCGGTGGAGTTCCCTGTCAACGAATTCCTGCCGCCGTTCGAATTCGATGCCGAGCAAGGGGGCTGGGGCACCGTCGACAACATCTACTGCATGTGCCGGTTCCGCTTGCAGGAAGACCAGTACCTGAAGATACGCTTCCGATCCCCGGAGGCCTGCTATTGGGGCCTGCAGACCTGGAACTTCCTCATGCAATCGACCAACTCGGTGGATTACCCGGTCTGCCTGAACAAGCGCAATATCGTGCCGGAGGCTGACGGATCGTACGAGGTCTGCCTGAGCAGTCGGCCGGCAGCGAAAAACTGGATCAGCACCGCGGGTTACAGCGAGGGGATCGTCTTCTGCCGCTGGCTGCTCTCCGAGGCCATGCCGGAAACGCCCGAAGCCGAACTCTGTGCCTGGTAGCCGAAGAAGGCGAATGTGGCGCTGCCGGGCGAGGCCCGCCAGCCGTTCTCACGCGACCGGCTCGAGCGTCGTAACATAGGCCGGATCCAGGGCGGCGATGTCGTCAATGCTCTGGGTTCGACTATCCCAGGTATAGAACGTGCACTCGACGCGGTCCTGGTAGAAGTCGGCGATCATGAAGCCATTTTCAGGGAGGGGACCCCACTCGTTGGCCATATCCAGGTGATTTGACGTGTAGACCGCGGCGGACAACATGCTGGCCACTCCCGTCCCCGGCGTACCCGGGAGCAGGGTCACCACCGGGTTGTCCGTCATTTCGACGTCGCCCACCCTCAATATGCGCCCGTGCGCGGACTTGTGGATATCACCGCTGATAACCAGCGGAATGCGGTCCGGCATGCGGTGGATCGACTGCATGATCCGGTCGTGCTGGGACAGCCAACCGCTGGGCCAGTACGGTTTCGGCTCCGACACGGTCGCCTGCCCGTCCCGGACCACGTCCGGGTAGTACTCGTACCAGTTGCCACGCGTCCAACCGGGCGGTTGTCCGGGCGCGTTCACCACGTGGACGACCTCCCGGTCCGCCATGCGAGCGTTCAACCAGGACTCCACCGAGTGGTCGAAGTGCACGGCGGTGGGACCGTGGAGCGTGGCGGAACGGCGATTGTCGTAGAGGAGAATCTCGAGAAGTTTGCCGTATCTCAATGTACCGAAGTTGGACGATATCTCCGGGCGTCCCTCATCTTCCCTGGAACCGGGCAACCCCCGAGGCCGGTAGGGATCCGGCAGAAACTCCGGATAGGCCAGTTTCTGGACGCTGCGAGCCAGCGCGAGCATCGCGTGATCGGGTGGAAACGTGAACAGCTCGTCGGTGGCGTCGTCGTTATCGAAGTAATCGTGATCGTCCTGCAGGAAGAACACCGGCGTGGACCGGAACATCGTGCGATAGAGCGGTGCAATCTGTTCCACGCCTCCCTTGAGGACGAAATCCTCGTTCGGCGTACCGAATATCGGCTGTGACCGGTCGAATCTGCCCACATAGGCCAGTCCCTCTTCGCTCTGTGCGTAGATGGAGGCGAAGCGCGGCGAATACAGATCCCAGTACAGGTGGTCGCCATTCGCAACTATGGCAGCGGGTTGCAGTGACGCCAGCTTCGAAAGCAGTGCCCGACGAACCGCGATAGTGGTACGTCTGCCATGCGTCACGGCCGAAAGTTCGTGCCCGCCGGCGCAGTGATAGAAGCCGATCCGGACATGATCGATTTCGCTGTCCGGGGCCGGAAATGTGGTCAGGGCCCAGGGCTCCGCCAGGGCGCCTCCCCGGCCGGATCGAAGCTCAAAGGTATACGCCGTGGAAGGACGCAACGAGGCGACATCGAATGCCCAGAATCGCCCTGCCGTATCCGTTCGCTGACCCGCGATTCGCCGGCCGTCCACATGCAGCTCGGGTGTTGCGGGCAGCGGTGCCTGGAACGAGCACTTCAAGAGAACTCGATCGTGATTCGCGGTGGGAAGCAAATGGAACAGCTCACCGGCATCCCAATCCGGTTCCTGTGCCGACGCAGTGCTCCCGAACAGCCCGGACAATTCAAGCGGTCGACCCACGAAGGCGCCGGCCGCCAGCATCGACTGCAGGGCGAGCATCTCCCGGCGTGTAAGCATAGGCCTCCCCTGGTGAACCGACCCGAAGGCGCCACGAAACGTCCCCGGGTCGAGGCAGGAATCTATCACTACGCAGGGGCACTGGCAATGTTGGACCTGCGGCTACAATACGGATGCGCGACGAGCCGATTGGAAATGCGGTGAAGCGACTGATATGGGTGGCCCGACCCGGAATCGCGACCCCGGACACCCCGTCGCGAGCGCCAGCGGCCGGTGTGTGAGGCGTGCGTGTTCAGCTATCGTCCAGGGCCGCCAATCGCTCCGCCATCAGATCATGAATGATGCGGTCGTAGGCATCCCCGGGCGGGATTCCCAGCCCACGCGAGAGCAGTTCTCGCGCCTGCTCCCGGTTCCGGTTTCGGCCGAGCAGCAGCAGACCGTTCGAGTACTCCAGGTAGACCGTTTTTTCGTCGGGCGCCCGTTCAAGCGCCTTCTCGTAATAGTCAAGCGCATTTCGCCTCGTGGCCCGATACGTCACGCGGGCCACGAGCCCTCCCATCTTGTTCACGATTTCCGCGTGCCAGGAGGCCAGGGTGAGATGCGCTTCGGCCATTTCCGGATCCAGTCGAAGCGCCTCTTCGGCCGCCTCGCGCGTTCTTCGGGCGTAGCCCCTGTTGAGCGCCTCCATGACGCTCACGGTCTGCGCTTCGCGGCCGATGGCATGGGCCGATTGGAAGTGGGCTTCGGCGCTCTCGGGGTCGAGGCGAATCGCCTCGTCAGCGGCCCGTATAGCGTGTGCGAACAATTCCGGCTGTTCGTCTTCGGCAGCGATGTAGTAGCCATGGATGGCAAGCGACTCGGCCGCCAGAGCGTATCCTTCCGACGTTCCCAGCGCTTCGCCAAGCGCCGCGGCCTCCACGAAGCGCCCTTCGGCGTATGCGGCGCGCGCCGCCTCGATGCCCTGTGCGCCAGCCGGACTGGCCTGCACAAAAACTCCTGCCACATAGAGGAATGCCGAAACAGCCACTTTATTCATGTCTTCGTCACGTGCTCAATGGCGATTTTTTCAAGTATTTTCAGCATATTGTGGTTCACACCTAGAACGTGGTCAATATCTGGGCAGCGCGTCGGGGCGGTACCCCGACGGGATGGAACCATGTCGGGTGCCGGCGATTGCGCGAATCTCCCGCCATCCGCGATAATCGGCCCGCCGCAGCAGGGTTCCCATGTGAAAATTTTCGTCATCAGCCTACGCACGGCCGAGATCCGGCGCGCCGAAGCGTCCGAACAGATGGCGAAGTGCGGCGTAGCGTTCGAATTCTTTGACGCGGTGGAAGGCAGCGCCGGCCATTCCGAATGGTTTGCGGGGATCGATCACCGGCTCTTTCAGCTCAATACGCGTCGCTACGATCCGACGCCGGGGGAGATTGGCTGCTACGCCAGCCACCTTACCCTGTGGAAATGGGCGATCTCGCACGATCGACCCGTCGTGATACTGGAAGACGATTTCCAGCTGGAGCCTGGCTTTGTGGAAGTCATCAACAACCTGGAACCGCTGGTGCGTGAGTTCGGGTTCATTCGTCTGCAATCCATGCACGGGCCGCGAGCCCTGCTGAAGCGCCTTCGCCCCGCAGCCCGCGAAGTGCTTCGTCGAAACGGGCTGTCAGTGCACTATCTGAGCGATCCGCCTCTTTACGCTCTGGCCTATGCGATCAGCCCCGGGGCTGCCCGCACCTTGACCCGGGCGAGTTCCACCCTGTTTGCGCCCGTCGACAAGTTTCTGCAACACATCTGGATTCACGAAACACCGATTTACGCGCTGAGCCCTGCGCTGGTGACCATGTCTCCGCAGGCCGAGCACTCAACCATCGGCGGCCGAAGGGGCAAGAGCATCAATCCGTACGTCCTGCTCGGCCGCACCATCTACAAGGGTATCGGCGAATTCCGCCGTTTCGGCTTCGACAGAAAACAGTTCGCGCGGATGTCGGATTCCCGCAAGGTGGAAGGAACCAACCAGCGTCCTTGACGGTTAACGGCTCGGATCTCCCACGTAAAGTGGTTGAACGTCCCCGGTTCGAAATATCGACAGCGGATGAGCGTCCTCAGTTCGGAAAATCGAAATAGGTATCCGGATAGGGTTCCCCTTCCAGGGTGAAGTGCCACCATTCCTGGGCGTAGAAGTTGAACCCGTGCGCGATCATCACGTTCTGCAACAGCGCGCGGTTGGCGCGCTGCTGGGCCGTGACGGCGGGACTATCCGGCCAGGAGATCGGCCCGAAAAAATCGTAGCTTGAACCCATGTCGAGTTCGTGGACCGCGCCGACCTCGTCTCGGTAGACGATGGTGAGGTCCACCGTGCTGCCCCGCGAATGGCCCGATTGCTCAGCGATGTAACCCTCCTCGAACAGATCCTCCTTGGCGACGTCGGGGTAGAAGTCGAGCTTCGTGCGCTGATCGTCGAGATCCGCGGCCCAGCGCACGAAGTGATCCACTGCGCGTTGGGGCCGGTACGCGTCGAACACCTTCAGTCCAAGCCCGTACGGCTCCAGCCTGGCCTGGACCTCCGCCAGCGCGGCGGCAGCCGGCTCGGACAGGATCGCGTGTCCGCGCTCGTAGCCGTCGATGGGCTGGCCGACAAAATTGTCATCGGTGGTGTACTTGAGCTCGATGACGATACCGGGGATCGCATCATCGAGATAGACGAAGCCTTCCTGCAGGGCATGACGATCCTGTGAATATCCGCCCTGTGCACTGATTACCGCCAACAGGGCAATTGTCAATGTAATGGTTGATCGCTTCATCACGCACCGGATCGAGGGAGACTGAATTATCGCCGATGAAAAGTGTTGACAGGCAAATCCTACTGTACTAGTTTACTAGGACACTAAATCAACAGGCCGCCAAAAATGCTCGAAGCCAGGCAAGTCAATTTCGGTTACGGCGCCGACCCGTTGTTTCTCGACACGGACCTGACGCTCGCACCCGGTCACATCCACGGACTGCTGGGGCTCAACGGCGCCGGCAAGTCGACGTTGCTCAAGCTCATGACCGGGCTGCTGTTCCCGAACTCGGGACGGATCGATGCGTACGGTTACGACCCCGCCCGGCGCGACCCCGGGTTCCTGGCCAGGGTTTTCCTGCTGCCGGAGGAGTTGAACGTCCCGGGTGTCACCGGCAAGGAATATGTCGCCGTGCGCTCGCCGTTCTATGCGGATTTCGATCAAGCCCAAATGCAACGCTATCTTGACGAGTTCGAGATTCCCGGGAACAAGAAACTCACCGCACTCTCCCACGGACAACAGAAGAAGTTCCTGTTGTCCTTCGGCCTGGCCTGCAATGCGTCGCTGGTGCTCCTGGACGAACCCACCAATGGCCTTGACATCCCCTCGAAGGGGCTGTTCAGGCGCCTGGTGGCCGAATCGCTGAACGACGGCCAGGCCATCGTCGTCTCTACGCACCAGGTCAGGGACGTCGAGTCGCTGGTCGACCTGATCGTGATACTGCACGAGGGCAAGGTGCTGTTGAATCACGCTGTTTCCGAACTCAGCGGCAACCTGCGATTTTCGGTCAGCGGGAACCGTCCCGAGGCCGGTGACGGCCTCATCTATACCCAGCTCACCGAGGCTGGCTATGCAAGCGTCTGGAACGAGCGAGCGGGCGGCGAAGGCGCGCTGGACCTGGAACTGCTCTTCAAGGCCGTCATCGCCAACCCCGGTACCTGCGGCGCACTGCTCACAACGGAGAACCAGGCATGAACGAGCACTTCTCTCTCGAACGACTTTGGTGGCTGCTTCGCGCCGACCTTGCCTCCGGCTATCGCTCACTGCTGACGATCTCGGGCGCCCTGGCCGGCGTCATCCTGATCGCCGCGCTGATTTCCTTTGAAATTCCGGGCTCGGGTCAGGGCTTCTTCGTGTCGTGGTACGGCGGGATGCTCTACATCTGGGGCATCATCGCCTCAAGCCGCGCCTTTTCGGAACTTCACGACAAGAACCGAAACCAGGCCTACCTGCTGTTGCCCGCCTCCGCCATCGAAAAGACCGTTGCGCGCCTGCTCGCCGTGACGGTCGGCCTCAGCGTCTACCTGCTGATTTTCACCACTGCGGTTTCGCTCGTGGTGGCAGGGGTTTTCGGCCTGTTGCCGGGTCCCGGCTACGGCGTGTTCAACCCACTGGATCCGTCGATCTGGCCGGTGATCACCGGCTACCTTTTCCTGCAATCCTTCTATTTTCTCGGTGCAGCCTGGTTCAGGAGACGGCACTTCATCAAGACCACGCTGGCCATCACCGTGGCAGGCATCGGCCTGGGCCTGCTCGCGTTTTTGACGCTGCGAATCGTATTCGCACCGGAAGGGATTGCCGATGTGGGCAATTTTGTCGCCCGCGCGCTGGGATCGTACCAGGGCCTGTTGCAGATGCTGGAGTCAATCAGGACGGTCTTCGTCATTGGGTTGCCCGTTGCATTCTGGTGCATTGCCTGGCTGCGGGTACGGGAGACACAGGTCAGCGATGGAATTTAGCGAACCCAGAAGCATCTACCTGCAGATCGCGGACCAGATCCGCGACCGCATCCTGCAGGGCGAATGGCAGGATGGCGAACGGATTCCCTCCATTCGCGAACTGGCCATCGAACTGGGCGTGAATCCGAATACGGTGACCAGGAGTTACCAGGCGCTGCTGGATTGGGGCGTGGTCGTCAATCAGCGGGGACGCGGGTATTTCGTCAGCGACCGGGCTGCCGAACGCGCGCTGAAGACGATGCGCGAGGAATTCGTGCGCGACGAGCTTCCAAGGGTCGTTCGCGCCATGCAAATGCTGGGAATCGGCGTTGACGACCTCGCCGCATCCCTGGCTCAACAACATGGAGACAAAGAGAAATGAAACCAAGCAAGATTGCACTGCTGTCACTCGGCGGAATCGTCGTGGCGGCCATCGTGGTGACTGCCGTGACTGGACGGATCGTTCTCGGCAGCGGCGGCGTGGGGCGTGTACAGATCGGTCCCGACCCCGGCGAGATGACAACGGTGAGCCACGATCTGCGCGGGTTCAACGCGATCGAGATCAGGGGCGCCTGGACCGTCACCGTCACGCAGGGTGACGAGTGGCGGGTCGATCTGTCTTCAGCCGAGAATTACGTCGGCACTGCGGAAGTATCGGCGCGGGGTGAGCGCCTCAGCCTGGACGGCACGCAGACGGGATCCTTCTTTGGCCGTTCCGATGCCCAGTTCCTGGCTGAAATCGTCATGCCGGAACTGGAGGAACTGGACGTCGCCGGCGGCATGCGCGTGACGCTCTCCGGATTCGAAGGCGAACGCCTCTCGATCGATGTTGCCGGCGCAACCGAATTGACGGGAGAGAGCGGCCGTTACGACGAGCTCGACCTGTCCATGGCCGGAGCCAGTAACGTGCAGCTCGCCGGATTTGTCTTCACGGATGCGGATGTCGACATGGCTGGCGCGTCCAACCTGGAACTGACGATGGGAGGCGGCGAGCTGACCGGCGCCCTGGCAGGCGCTGGCAGAATCCAGTACTTCGGTACGGTATCGCACGAAGCAGTTGACGTCGCCGGATTCGGTTCGATCGGGCCGGCGGAGTTGTAGACAACGACAAGGCGCTTCGGGCAATGCTCATCTGGCTGCATCTGATCGCCGCAGTTCTGGCGGCCGTACTGGGGGCGGCAAATCTGGCGCTTGCCAAGGGAAACCTGCGGCACAGGGTATTCGGCTGGGCGTGGATGGCGGCGATGCTATTCCTGACCCTGTCGTCGTTCGGCATCGGGGAGTTGCGCGACGGTGAGTTAAGCTGGCTTCACGGACTCACGCTGTGGACCCTGTTCTGCATGTGGGTTGCCATCGTCTCGATTCGAACGGGCCGCGTCAGAACTCATGCCGCATTCATGACCGGAACCATGTCGGGCCTGCTGATCGCAGGCGCGTTCGCGTTCCTGCCCGGCCGCTTTATCGGCCACCTGCTGGGCTACTGAAAGGCCTTACTCCCGGATCATCGCCAACTGCCCCCGCAGTTCGGCCAGAATCGCGTCGACATTGCTCCCGTCCCGCAGCAGATTGTCCTGCTCCATGGGGTCCGCCTGCAGGTCGTACAGTTCCTCCGGGCGCGGCAGTTGCCGCATCAGCTTGTACCGGTCGTTCCTGATCGCCCACTCGTCGCGGTTGCTGTCTTCGATCACCACTTCGGTGTAGGCGTAACTGCGAGGACCGGGCCCGGTGTTGGAAAGAAGGTCCGCGAAACTCAGGCTGTCGTTGAATTCCGTGGTGCCGGCGCCCGCGAGATTCGCGATGGTCGCAAACAAGTCCACGCTGGAGACCAGGGCATCCTCCCGCTCGCCGGTGCGCGAGACGCCCCTGCCGGAGATGATCATGGGTACTGCCACCCCGCCCTGATAGACGGACCCCTTGCCACGCGTCCGAAGCGGTCCCTGATACACGCGCCGGGGCGTGCCGTTATCCCCCATGTAGATGATGACCGTATTGGCACGCGTATCGGCTGAAAAGGAGTCGAGCAATCGTCCCAGTTCACGGTCCATGGCTTCGATTGCGGCCAGGTAGTACGACAAGGGATCGCGATCGATGGCCTGCTGGTCGGGGGACAGCGAATCCCTGTCATGCAATTCGAGAGGCGGCAGGTGAAACGGCGTATGCGGCGCGTTGAACGCCAGCCAGGCGAACCACGGCTCCTCCTGCGCGGCAATCCAGTCCATGGCGAGATCGACGAATGCGGTGGTGGTATAGGTGTCTCTGGGTGACGTACGGCCATTCTCGATCAGCGTCCAGTCGAAATAGTCGTTAACGCCCCCTCCCCTGAAACCGGCGAAATGATCGATGCCCATCAGATTTGGATTGTCGATGCCGCCGTTGTCGGGCCCGAACAAATGCCACTTGCCGATGACCGCATGGGTGTAGGTATTGGGCACATTGGTATCGATGAAGGACTGCAGGGACGTTTCCATCAGCGAAATGGGGTTATCCGGCGCCAGTACACCCGTTCGGATGCCGTAGCGACCGGTAAGAATGGTCGCCCGCGTCGGCGAACAAAGGGGTGAGGCCCAGACGTTGTCGAAGATCAACCCGTCCGCCGCCAGCCCGTCAAGGGTGGGCGTGGTCGGCAGGTCGGCTCCCACCTGGTAACCGGACGAGGCATCCAGGCCCAGATCGTCGGAAATCACCAGCAGAATGTTCGAGTGCTCGTTCAGGGTGGGACCCGGGTCCGATTGGGTACCGGCGCCGGCGCCGCCATCGTCTCCGGGGCGGCCACCGCCCCCTTCCCCGCCGCAGCCCGCGAGCACCGCCGACGCGAGTATGCAC
>VYEH01000220.1:0-336 GCA_009843005.1 Pseudomonadota bacterium
CAACTCAGAGGTTGCGCGGCGTCATTGGAGACAAGCAGTTCGACACCGGTTGCTCTGGCGCTGGCAGGCGAAATTTTCACGCGATAAGGCTGAAGCTCCGGTATCAAGGCAAACGGATCGAACAGATCCTCATAACGGGGGCGGAGATTCGACATGGTCTTCTCGTAGGCTTCGAGGCGAAACACGAGATCGTTCCGCAGCCGATGTTCAAGGCTCACGATGAAATGCCTGGATTTCTGGGCGGGAAAAAATTCCTCGACGCCATCCTCAACCTGAAGCTGAAGCAGGCCCTGCGACTGAAAAAAGTGTCCCCAACTCGCGCGCAGATCCGTATTC
>VYEH01000220.1:440-3348 GCA_009843005.1 Pseudomonadota bacterium
ACAGAACACTCAGCCGAGGGCTGATCTGATTCTCCAGATCGTCCGTCGGCAAGTTGGTCTGTTTGTCCCAACGCAGCCCGAACTCCGTAACCAGGCTGGTGCCGAAAGAAACGCGATCGGAGAAATGCACGGAATAGTTTCTGCTCTCTGGAGATGTCGTGACATTCCTCTGAATGGAGGGAACGGCGCCCTCGTAGGACGCAAGAAAGCCGAACAGATTAACGGAACTGAAGTACCGGTAGACTGCCGACAGTTCCCTGACTTCAAACCCCCAATTCACGAGGTGACGTTCGGTCGGCAACCAGGTCCAGTCCTGCCTGAGGCCGTTCACGTCCAGGGCGCGCACATCGTCGACATGGCCGACCAGTTCGTTGGGATCGTTTCTTGAACCGTGGCGGGCATTCGTGAAGCGAACCGACGACAGCAAGGTTTCGGAACGAAGCGCTTCGGACCACCGTGACTCCAGTTTCACCCAGAAGTGGCCGTTCTGGGTGTCACTGCGAGCCTGTTCTTCCCGTCCGGGATCATCCTCCTCGACCAGAACGATATTGTCCTCGGCAACCAGGCCATTCAAGGAGAACTTGTTGCGCTCACCCAGCTGAATTCCCAGGTGTCCGTAAACATTTCCGAAACGGGGCCTGCCACGCTCCGGATCAAGGAGCAAATCGAGCGTTGTTCTGCGAACCGAGGCCAGCCACTCCACGTTCCCTCCATTGAACATTCCACTGGTCAATGCCGAGGCACTGAGGGTGCTGATTCCGACTTCGCGATGCAGTCCGGCTTCCACGGCTCGGGGCTCAATCAGCATCACGCCGCTCAGACTGTCACCGTACCTGGCAGGAAATCCGCCGGAGTAGACCTGAATGCCTGAGATCGCCCGATGGTCGATCGCGCTGAAGATCGACTGGAAATCCCGCGCATGAAACGGATCGATGAGCGGCAGCCCATCCAGCACGTAGATCATCTCGTCATCGTGACCGCCGCGCACATGCGCTTTCGCCGAGATCCCGCCGGAAGTCGTTCCGGGAAGACGGTGCACGGCGCGCACAGGGTCCGCGCCCAGATCCGACAATTGCTCTACCTGCGCCCGACTGAAGGAGACGTTGGAGTGGAGTAAATCACTCACAATATCGTAGTAGCTGGCGCCCACAACAAGTTCTTCTAGCGGTGGCACTACCGGCTCCAGGCGCAACAGAATCCGGGCCGTCTCGTTCGCTCCCAACTCGACAGCGCCCGGCTCGGACTTGTGGAAAACCATCTCCGCGGAAACCTCGTAAAGTCCAGGCACCAGGTTCACAATGTCAATCTCGGTATCGACCGAGGTGATCGACTGTGGGGACGGACCGGTCAAATCGATCCTGGTCGTGGTGGACAGAGGCCCCAAGCCGCCGTGTTCCAATACGACGCGAATGACTGCTCCCGACGGCGCTTCGTCGGATCTCACGACCAGAAAAGCGCCGGAAACCGCCTGCAACTCCAGGCTATGTGCAGCCAGAACCTCCCTTGCGATCCCGAGCGGTTCGTCCGATCGGGGTTCGGTCAGAACGTGCAACTCGCGCGAAACCAGGCCGCTGCTGAACACAAGCGACAAACCGTCGGCCGCGAGTTCTTCCAGAACGGAGGCGACCGGCCTGTCAAGGTAGGGCGGCGCCGCGGAGGCGCCGTACGCGATGACGGCAAGGAGCAGCGCGAGGCCGATCGACAATGAAGACAGCCGGCTTCCGGAGGGACGTGTCATCGGGATCTCGCATAGAGCACAATGCGATCATACGCTGCGCACGGTACAAGTCGGAAACCATGGACCGGTCGCTGTGCACAAGGTCGAAATCCGATCGAGAATCTACGGAAGACTTATGTAGAGTGTGCCTTCCAGTATGCGGTATTCCAGATCCGTGGTGGCCATGACGGCCGAAAGCATCGGCAGCGGTTCCATATCGATGGAGCCATGAAGAATCGTGGTCCGCGCGGCCTGTTCTGCCTGCTCCGTCTCGAATACCAGCCGATGCCCTGTTTCCCTCGCCATCCAGTTCAGGTAGTCGAACAGGTTCGCTCCGTCGATCTCGAACACGGGCAGCATGCGATCGGCCCAATGCCAGTGTTCTCCGATCAGCGGGATGGTCTGCCGTTCGATGCGTCCGCCATCCACCGGCACCTGAACCCGTTCTCCCGTGGCCACCACTATCTGCTCGCGACCGCGATGTACGGCAATCTCGCCTTCCCGGACGCTCACTTCCACGGCGCCCTGGGCCTGGCGCGCGGCGAACTGCGTGCCAACGTGCCGTACAAGGCCGACGGACGTATACAACAGGAATCGCTCGACATCGGGCGTCATGTTTATCGAATCGAAATACAGCGCGCCACGGATCAATTCAACCTCCGAGTCCGACAACAGTTCTATTTCGGTTTGCGTTGCCAGCCGCACGGACCCGCCATCAATAAAATCGAACGAGGCCTGACCGTCTCCGGTGGTGATCGAATTGCCCGCCAACAACGTCGTACCCGCCAAGAGGGGCATGGGTGAAGACCCGCGTCTTGTGACAGCAACCTGGCGTTCGTCATCGACTCTCTGAACTCGCGCGACCGGATCGGCTTCGCCGACGAACAATTCGGGACGAATGAACACGGCAAGGCTCCCGATGACAACGAAAAACGATGCCGCCAGAGCCAGCCGGGTCAGCCGCCGCCGGGTCAGCCGCCTCGTCGTGACGCGGTTCCACTCCGAATACAATGCATCGCGCAGATGACGTTCGTGTTCCTTCGGCGGGCGGGCGCGTGGCCCCGCATGCTTGAGCAGTCGTTCGAGTGAATCGTCACTGTCAGACTCTCGACGCTCCGTATCGGACCGCTCAGTCCTGTTTCGGCCTCCCTCATGAGAGAGCCGGACATGGTGCCGGAGTCGTCGCGGAAC
>VYEH01000205.1 GCA_009843005.1 Pseudomonadota bacterium
CAACGGTAAATTGGACCTGACGCGGACGGCTCACCCGCAAGAAATTCGGCCCCCAGTCCCCAGCCTAATCGCCCGACCCGGCGCCCGCTCCCACATTGGGATTGTTGCGCAGCAGGTAAGCGATCATGTCTGCCAGTTCTTGCTCGCTGATCTCCGTCAGGCGGAAATTCGGCATGCCGAAGCGACCTCGCCGCACCAGTTCCGTGATGAGCGCGGCCGTCATGTCCGTCCTGTCCTCGAGTTTCGCGGGAAGCGCACCCTGGTACAGGAATTCCAGCGCGGCCGTGCCTCCACCGGAAGCATGGTCGTTCTCGCCGTGACAGATGACGCACCAGACGTCGTAGACGACCTTGCCACGCGCGAGCGCCGAGTCCTCGGTCGTATCCTGAGCCAGTACCGGCGTGGCCGGCGCAAGCAGGACGGCCAGTAACCCAAAGAGACTTGCGAACCTCATCCCTGCCTCTCCTCTCGCAGATGCCGCGGCCAGATGCCGTAGCGGCCGGCCGACAGGATGCCGTTCGGGTCGATCGCATCCTTCAGCGTCTCGTGGAACCTGAGCAGCGCATGGTCATTGAAGCCGTTGGACATCCGCATGATGGGATCGTGCAGGGGCGCCGGTGCACGGTACTCCGTCCACCCGTGGTCCGCACAGATCTGGCTCAGTTCCACGTACTGCTCCCGCGTGCGCCTGTTCTGTTCAGGATCCGCGCGCACATTCCATCCCGCCAGGAAAATGCCCGCCCTCGGGTACCACATCAGTGGAAACATGGAGTAGTAACTGGCCATCAGGGGTATCCCCAGACGCTCGCAGTTCTTCTGCAGGACTTCCTGGGCGAGCAGGATCTGTTCGCCGGTCTTCGGAATCATCGGCGCGAACCAGAGGTGGCCCACACCGGGTTCCGGGTTGAACTGATTGCGCATGCTCATGGCAAAGCGATGCAGGCTGGGAAGGCCGATGTTGACCATTTCGACATGGCCGTAACTGTTCAGGTTGGCCTTGACCTCTTCGCTCAACGGGAATTCCAGCGGCTCGAATTCTTCGAACCAGCAACCCGGTATCTCGCGGCTGAATAGATCTTTCGCGTAGTCCCACTGGGCTTGCGTAACCGAATTGGGACCGTGGAACTTCAGTTCCAGCCACCAGAACGCCAGCCCGTTGCGCTCGCCGTAGCTGGCCAGCGGACCGGGGTCCGGCCGCTCGCCGTTGCGGACCTGAAGCAGCGCCAGGTGCTCCGGATCGGTGACCGGAGGCGTGAACAGCATGGGCCCGACACTTCCATAGAGCGGACTGGCCATCACGGACATGCCGTTGCAGATCTCCATGTTTTGCAGGCGGGTATCCAGCGCGACGAGCTTGTGAATGTCATCGAACCTGGGCGCGTGGATACGGACGTGCCGGAAACCCTCGTGTGCGGGACGGATCCAGAAGCCCATCTTGGTAATGACCCCGAAGTTGGACTGCGTGAATATGCCGTGCACGTCGGGCCCGATACCGTACTTCTGGTCCTGCCAGAGGATGTCGTTGCCGGACGCGCCGGGACCGGTGCGAATCATGTCCCCGGTGGGCAATACCACCTCCATGCCGCAGTGCCCGCTCCAGCGGTCACGGCCGTGTTGGCTGTAGGTGTGGCCCATGCCCCGTTCCAGCGCGTTGCCGATGAGGCTGCCCCACGCCGGATCCGGGATGTCCAGGGTCAGCGGAAGATTGTTGCTCTCGAAGTGCTCGATGATGTCGTAGAACGTCACGCCCGGCTCCACCAGCACGGTCGCCTTCTCGACGTCGACATTGAGAATGCGGTTCATGCGCTTGAGGTCGAGCACGACGCTGCCGGAATACACCGGCGCGGAACCGCCGTAGCCCAGGTTCTTGCCCGTCGAAATCGGGTAGATCGGTATCTTGTACTGATTCGCGATCCTTACGCACTGCTGTACTTCTTCCGCCGTGTAAGGCGCGACGGCGGCCGGCACGATGGGGTCTTCAGGCTCACCCTGATAGATGGAATACACGTCGTGGTAGAGCGACGTGTGCTCTTCTTCAGTGAATACCCACTCGCTGCCGACAACATTGGTCAGGGCTTGAAGCGCTGCGCTCCAGTCCGATTCCGATACTCCGGTCGGTAATGCCATCAGGGTGCTCCTTCAATTGAATTTCAAAGTGTCATGCCAGCGTGCGGCGGCGCGGCGGGCCGGCGAACCTCAGTTCAACACGTCGCCCGGCAGCCCCGCCTCCGGAACCATGTAAAAGTCTTCGGCGCAATCGTGATACCACGGGATCATGATCTCCGGATCACGATTCATCTCCGGTGTGAAACTGCTGCGGTCGCAGGCTTCCGACACCCCGGCGTCGACGGTTGCGCCGGTCCCGGGCGCCTGCAGGATGATGAACTTGGCCGGGCTTCCGGTCGAGTCGAAGCCGTGCACGTTACCCGCCGGGATGTGCAGCCACTGGCCTTCGGTCAGCGTGAAATCGGTGCCGCTGACCCGAAGCCGGGCACTGCCCTCGATCATGATGATCGTCTCGGCCTTGGTGTAGTGCACATGCGGGGGGCCGTAGTAGTCGTCCTCGATATGCTCGACGCTCGCCGTGAATGCACCGCCCGTGTCCTCGCCGCTCAGCATCGGGGTAACGCTCGCCGCTGGAAAACCGAGATGAAAGTGCGGGCGATCGAGGGGCCGCACCCAGGGGCGAACCTCGAACGGCGGCTCATAGCTGGTCGGCGTATAAGGCGTACCCGGTATGTCTGCATCGGCGATCATGTAAAAGTCGTCCAGACAATCGTTGTACCACTGGTTCATTCGCACCGGGTCTGCATTCATCTCCGGCGTGAAGGCGGAACGGTCGCACTCGGGCGTCGTGACGGGCCTCGGCGGCGGCGCCGGGGGCGATTTCAGAATGATCCACTTGGCTGGATTGCCCGTGGACTTGAAGCTGTGAATGGTGCCCCTGGGAATGTGGAGCCACTCGCCCCTGGTCAGCGTGAAATCACGCTCGTTGAGCCGCAGATGGGCGCTGCCGTCGATCATGATGATGGTCTCGTCGGACTCTTCATGCACATGCGCCGGGCCGTAATAGTCGGTTTCGATGTGCTCGACACTGCCTTCGAACACACCACCCGTGTCTTCCGCGGTGAGCATGGGTGTGACGGTCGCCAGCGGAAACCCCAGGTGAAAACCCATGCGATCCAGCGGCCGCACCCACGGTTGCGGGTTGGTTCTCGGGTCGTAGTCCGTCTCACCGGACGGGTTGTCCTGGGCAAGCGCTGGAAGAGAAGTAACTATAATAAAGGATATTAAATAATTGAATTTCATAAATACTTCTTTGGATTTAACCCACTCGTAGC
>VYEH01000379.1:0-6209 GCA_009843005.1 Pseudomonadota bacterium
CCGTCATCCTTCGCAGTGAGTACTATGATGAGGTCCGGACCGTTTACATGGACGGCCGCGAGCATCCAGACCCCAGCGAACGCTTCGCCACCGGCCACTCCATTGGCTGGTGGGAAGGGGATACCCTGGTCGTGGACACGCGCAACTTCCAGGACCATCGTTCTCCTTACCAGATCGGTGTGCCATCCGGTGGACAGAAGCATGTGGTGGAGCGCTACCGCCTGAACGAGGACGGCGCCCACATCGATCTTCAGTTCACGCTTGACGACCCGGAATACCTGGCCGAGCCGATGGTCCATAGCAGGCAGCTCAATTACTCCCCGCACATGCAGATGTATCCCGGCGCTTGCGACCCGGAAGCGACGAGCAGGTTTATTCGCGACTAGGGGGCATCTGGGGTTGCGTTAAGAGGTCCTGACCTACCGGCGAACGGCAAAGAATTCCCGCAGTAGCGTCGCGCACTCCTCCAACAGTACGCCCCCGACCACGTCAATCCGGTGGTTCCAGCGGTTGTCCCGAGTCAGGTCGATGACGCTGCCGCAGGCGCCCGTGCGGGGATCCGGCGCGCCGAAGACGAGTCGCGCGACGCGGGCTTGCAGCAGCGCGCCCGCGCACATGGGGCAGGGTTCGAGCGTCGCATACATTGTGGTTCCCGGCAGACGGTAGTTGCCCACCGTGCGTCCGGCTTCCCGCAATGCTCTGATCTCCGCATGAGCCGTAGCATCGTGGAGTGCGATCGGGGCATTGCCGCATTCCGCCAGTACGTGGCCCTCCGGTCCGACGAGGACGGCGCCGACGGGAACTTCGCCCTGCTCCTGTGCCTTTCGCGCCAGCGCCAGGGCACGCGTCATGTGCCGGAGATCGTCCTCCGCCTCAACGCCCGTCGCTGCCCACTCGGGGGGGTCATTCCGTTCCAATGGTCGCTACCGTTTGACCGTTTCGCCTTGTGCTCGTTCCAACTGACAATGCCGTATAGATCGGAAGTATCACCAGCTCCCGGCGCGGACGGATCATTCCCATTCGATGGTTGCCGGAGGTTTCCCGGAGATGTCGTAGGTCACGCGAGAGATGCCAGGGGTTTCGTTGATGATCCGCCGCGATACATGGTCGAGGAAGTCGTAGGCAAGTGCGCCCAGCGGGCGGTCATGAAGTCCACGGTCTCCACCGCCCGCAATGCGACCACGTAGTCGTAGCGCCGCCCGTCGCCCATTACCCCCACCGATTTGACGGGCATGAACACGGCGAATGCCTGGCTCACCTGGTCGTAGAGCCCCTGTTCGAGAAGTTCGCTCACGAAGATGTGATCGGCCCGCCGCAGGATGTCGGCGTATTCCTTCCTGACCGGCCCCAGGATCCGGACTCCCAGGCCGGGGCCCGGGAACGGGTGCCTGCCGACAAGTTCCGGCGGCAGGCCGAGCTCCAGGCCGATCTTGCGGACTTCGTCCTTGAACAAGCTCCGCAGGGGTTCGATCAGCCGCAGGTGCATCCGCTCGGGCAGTCCGCCGACGTTGTGGTGCGACTTGATGACATGCGCCTTGCCGCCGGTGGATGCGCCGGCGGACTCGATCACGTCGGGATAGATCGTCCCCTGGGCCAGCCAACGGACGCCGGCCAGTTTCCTGGCCTGGTGCTCGAACACCTCGATGAATTTGCGGCCGATGATCTTGCGCTTTTCTTCGGGATCGGCCACGCCGCGTAAGGCATCGAGAAAGGCATCCTCGGCGTTGGCCCGCACCACGTTCACGCCCAGGCTCTTGCGAAACGTGGCCATCACCTGGTCGCCCTCGTCGAGCCGCAACAGTCCGTGGTCGACGAATACGCATACAAGTTGATCGCCGATGGCCGCGTGCAGCAGGGCTGCCACGACAGATGAATCCACGCCGCCGGAAAGCCCGAGCAGAACGCGGTCCTGCCCGACTTCCCGGCGCACCCGCTCGATGTGCTCGGCCACGATGTTGCCCGGCGTCCAGCGGTCCGGGCATCCGCAAATGCCGCGCACGAAGCGTTCTATGATGGTCTGGCCGTGTTCCGTGTGGGTCACCTCCGGGTGGAACTGCAGTCCGTAGATGTGACGCTCCGGGTCGGCCATACCGGCCAGCGGCGCATTTCCCGTGGACGCGATCCGCTCGAAGCCGTCGGGCAGCGTTTCCACCCGGTCGCCGTGGCTCATCCAGACTTTGAGCCGGTTGCCGTCGCCTGCAAGCCCTCCCAGAAGCCCTCTCCCGGGCCGCCCCCCGAGTCCATTCTCGGACCTGTCCCCGGATGCAAGGCTGACTTCGGCGTAGCCGAATTCGCGATGCGAGGACGGGCGCACCGTGCCGCCAAACTTCTCGGCCAGGGCCTGCATCCCGTAACAGATTCCCAACAGAGGTACGCCCGTTTCGACGACCGCATCGCTTACAGTGGGCGCGTCCTCGGCACCCACCGACTCCGGTCCGCCCGTCAGGATGATACCCGCCGCTCCAAACGCATCCAGCTTGTCGCGTGAAATTTCCGGTGCGTGAATCTCGCTGTAGACGCCCGCTTCGCGCACCCGCCGGGCGATCAACTGGGTGTATTGCGACCCGTAGTCGAGAATCAGGATGCGCGCATTATCCGGGGCGCTGTCATGATGGGCGCGGTCGTCTGCTTGCACAGAGAGCTACTCCGAGCGGTAGTTCGGCGGTTCCTTGGTGATGGTGACGTCGTGTACGTGGCTTTCCTTTCGTCCGGCACCGGTGATCCGGACGAAACAGGCGCTGGATCGCATTTCTTCGATGCTGCCGTTGCCCGTGTAACCCATGGCTGCGCGCATGCCGCCCATCAGCTGTCCGACGATCGGCACCAGGCTGCCCTTGTAGGGGACTCGCCCTTCGATCCCTTCGGGCACCAGCTTCTCCAGTTCTTCACTGGTGTCCTGGAAGTAGCGGTCCGACGAGCCGTGACTCTGGGCCATGGCGCCCAGCGATCCCATGCCGCGGTAGGACTTGTAGGATCGGCCCTGGTACAACTCCACCTCCCCGGGCGATTCTTCGGTACCGGCGAACAGGCTGCCGATCATCACGCAGTGGGCGCCGGCGGCGATGGCCTTGGCGATGTCGCCCGAATAACGGATGCCGCCGTCGGAAATCACCGGCACGTCCGTTTGCTTCAGAGCTGCGGCCACTTCCGCCACGGCGGTGATCTGGGGTACGCCCACGCCGGCGATGACCCGCGTGGTGCAGATCGAACCCGGCCCGATGCCCACCTTGACGGCGTCCGCTCCGGCTTCCGCCAGTGCGCGGGCGCCGTCCCCGGTAGCCACGTTACCGGCGATCAACGGCAAGTCGGGGTGGTTGGCGCCGATCTGCCGGACACGGTCGAGAACGCTCCGGGTGTGGCCATGTGCGGTGTCGATGACAAGAACGTCCACGCCGGCCTCCACCAGCGCGGCGACTCGTTCATCGGTGTCCCAAGCCGTTCCCACAGCGGCGCCCACCCGCAGCGCCCCGAGCTCGTCCTTGGACGCCAGGGGATAGTCGGTGGCCTTCTGAAAGTCCTTGGCGGTGATCATCCCGCGCAGGCGGAAATCGTTGTCGACCACCAGGACCTTCTCGATGCGGTGGCGGTGCAACAGCGTCAACACCTCGTCGTTGTCCGGGTTTTCCTTGACGGTGACCAATCGGTTCTTGGGCGTCATCACAGAGGAGACCGGGGCGTCGAGCTGGTTCTCGAAGCGCAGGTCGCGGTGCGTGACAATGCCCACGAGCTCCTCGCCTTCCACGACCGGAACGCCGGAAATGCTGTTGGCCTGGGTCACCTCGATCACGGCCTGTATGGAGGTGTCAGGCGCCACGGTAATCGGGTCGCTGATGATGCCGCTCTCGTATTTCTTGACCCGGAACACGTGCCGGGCCTGTTCCTCGGGCGGCATGTTCTTGTGGATGATGCCGATGCCGCCTACCTGCGCCAGGCTGATGGCCAGGCGCGCCTCGGTGACGGTGTCCATGGCGGCGGAAAGGATCGGAATGTTGAGGGAAAGTGCGCGCGTGAGGCGCGTTTCGAGGGCGACTTCCCTGGGCAGGACTTCGGAGTAGGCGGGCTGGAGCATCACGTCGTCGAACGTGAGAGCCTCGTGAAGTATCCGCATGGACAAACTCACCCGCCGCCTAAACGGGAAATTATACGGGTGCGCCTGATCAGGGTAAACGGCGTTGTGGCTTCCTCGTCCGTAGCATTCGTGGGGAGCTGCCTTGGGCGCGTGCGCACGGTGCCTGGGCGCTTAATCGAACCCCGCCATCCCTGGCGGGGTTCGAATCGGGGCTCGGCGCTCCTGGCCATCCGTGGCCCCGCGCCGAGCCCACGACGCGCCCAGGCACCGTGCGCCCGCGCCCAAGGCGGCCCAAGCGCAGTGGGGGGAGGAGATGTTGGCAGGCTGGGATAGCGCCGCACGGTAGCTCCCCAACGTATACTTCGTGGATGAGATCGCAGGTTGACAGCCTGGAATTCTCCTTCCAGCCCGCGCGAGAGGTTTACTCGGTATCGATGCTCAACCGGGAGGCGCGCCGAATCATTGAGGGTCAATTGGGCGTTGTCTGGGTGGAGGGGGAGATTTCGGGTCTTGCGCGACCGGGTTCGGGGCATCTGTATTGGCGGATGAAGGACGAGAGTGCGCAGCTTCGCTGTGCGATGTTTCGTTCGCAGAATCGGCTGCTGAACTTCCGGCCGGGCGACGGACAGCATGTGCTTGCCCGCGGCCGGGTGAGCATCTACGAGCCCCGGGGCGAGTATCAACTGGTCGTCGAGTACCTGGAGGAAGTCGGCGAGGGGCTGCTGCGGCGGCGATTCGAGGAACTGAAGCTCAAGCTCGCGGCCGAAGGCCTGTTCGACGCCGAGCGCAAGCGCGAGACACCGGAGTTGCCGCGCCGGATCGGAGTCGTAACGTCTCCGAGCGGCGCCGCCGTGCGCGACATCGTCACGGTGCTGGCGAGGCGTTTTCCCGTGATACCGGTGCTGATCTATCCCACTGCGGTGCAGGGTGCAGGCGCCGCTGCCGAAATCGCCTCGGCGCTTAAACTGGCGGACCGGCGGGCCGAATGCGACTTGCTCATCCTGGCGCGCGGGGGCGGTTCGCTGGAGGATCTGTGGTCCTTCAACGAGGAGACGGTCGCCCGGGCGATGGCCGCCGTGAGCATTCCCATCATCTCCGGCGTGGGGCACGAGATCGATTTCACCATCGCCGATTTCGTCGCCGACGTGCGTGCTCCCACTCCGTCTGGCGCCGCCGAGTTGGCGGTACCCGACCAGGCGCAATGGTTCGGTGCGCTCGAAACGTCGGGCCAGCGGCTGGCCCGGGCGGTGGGACAGCGTTTGGCTGAACCGAAAACGGCACTGGCCGGCCTGGCTCATCGTCTGGAGAGAAGTCATCCGGGCGTGCAACTGCGGCATTCCCAACAACGTCTGGACGAACTGGAAACGCGCATTCGTATGGGCTTCGCGCGTGCTTTACAGGATCGGCGGTCGCGGCTTGCCGATGCGAGTTTGCGGCTGCGCGGCGCAAGCCCTGCCAGTCGAATCGAGCTCTTGGATGAACGCCTTCGGTTCGTGTCAAGTGGCCTGAAGCGGGCGGCCCGCGACGCGCTTCGGAAGCCGCGGGAGCGGTTGTTGCTGGCGCGGCGAGCGCTTGAGTCAGTCAGTCCTCTGGCGACGCTGCAGCGAGGCTACGCCATCGTCACGGGCAGAGCGACCGGCGCTATCCTCACCGACGCCAGGGCCGCACCGCCGGGCGCGGCCATCGAAATCCGCCTGGCCCGCGGCGAACTGTCCGCAACAGTGGACAAATCCCATCCCGCGGATTCCGGACAAGACTTGGGCCGGAAGTAGAATGTCACGCATCTCGATGTAGCGAAAAGCTCGCTGCGTCGCTCCCACGTAGCGTGGCGCTGCTCAAAAATTAACGGTTCGGTAGCCGCGATCCCCCGGACATCGCGGGACGCGGAGCTATTCGGTTGCCACCGGGACCCACTTCTGGACACGCTTGCCGGTATTGACCTCGGCCGTATACAGGTTTCCGAAGCTGTCGGCGGCGACGTTGTGGACCC
The DNA here is from genome assembly GCA_009843005.1 of Pseudomonadota bacterium. GTDB lineage: Bacteria > Pseudomonadota > Gammaproteobacteria > Steroidobacterales > Rariloculaceae > UBA6522. Next base: position 6,060 of record VYEH01000379.1, read on the forward strand.
ACTCGAACTGGCCGGCCTGGCGGCCGCCGTGACCGAAGGAACCGACGACTTGGAGCGAATCTCGTTCAAGGATCCACACTTTCTTGTTGGCGCCGTCGGCGGCGAACAGCCACTGCTGCTCGGGGTCGCCGGAGAGTTCGATATCCCAGG
>VYEH01000379.1:6219-12655 GCA_009843005.1 Pseudomonadota bacterium
ATCCCAGGCCGCGCCCTGGCCGCCGATGGTCCAGGCGGCGAAGCGGCCTTCCTGGACGAAGGAACCGTCCTTGTTGAAGACGTGGATGCGGTTACCCATGCGGTCGGCGACGTAGACCAGGCCGTCGTTGGCGATGCGTACGGCGTGTACGGGGTTGTGCCACGCCTGGAGCGGCTCCGCATCGGGCAGGTATTCCGAGGTGTCGATGGTATCGTCCGGGACATTGCCAAACGCGCCCCAATGGCGCTTGTACTCGCCGGTGTCGGCGTCGAAGACGATCACGCGCCGGTTGAGATAGCCGTCGGCGATGTAGACCTCGTGGGTCTCCGGGTCGACGGTGATGTCCGCGGGCCGGCCCAGGGTTTGGGGATCGTTGCTGCCCATGGTGGTCTGCCATTCGCCGATCCGCAGCAGCCGCTCGCCCTCGGGCGTGAACTTCAGGACCACGTGATCGGACATGCCGTTGCCGGCGATCCAGACGTTGTCCTGGTAGTCCACGAAAATGCCGTGCTCGTTGGCGGGCCAGTCTTCCGGCTCGACCCATTCGCCTGATTCCTGATCAATGGTCGGTCCGCCCCATGCCTGGATGACTTCTCCGGCGGGGCCGAATGCGATGACGGAAGGCGCCGGTACGCAGCAGTCGTGCCACGGCGGGTTCTGCGAGGCGCCCATCTCATGCTCGGTCAGGCTCCGGGGACGCTGGATGATCCAGACATTGTCCTGACTGTCGGTGGCGATTCCGGAAACCTGGCCCAGCGTCCAGCGATTGGGCAGTTGCATGGGCCATGATGGATCGACCTCAAATTGAGGCGCCCCGGTCGTCGCAGTATCGCCGGGCGCGGCGGCGACCGCTTCCGCCGCCGGCATTTCTGCCGCATCGCCGGTTGGCTGATCGGCCGTGTCGGCCGCCGGGTCTTCGGGTGAGCATCCGGCCAAAAAAAACAGGAAGCCCAGGCCGGCCGAAATTGTTGGATTCGTTTTGATCATGACTTCACCCACTCTGCCTGTTTGTCGTATAGGATGCCCGATTCGCAGCCAAATATCGAAATAACTGTGCCGTAAAAGGACCGCAAAAGCGGGGAATCTCCACGAATTGTCGAGAAATGAACCTCGAACCGGGCGGACCGGCAAAGTAGAGTGGACGCATCGCTGTGGTAATGTGCGGACAATGCAAAACGGGCTATCCAAATTGAAAACGGACACGTGGGCGATCATCGGCGCGTTTAGCGGGTGGTCGGCGGTCATCCTGACCGTCATGCTCGCGCTGCATTCCGCCACCAACGCGCGCATCAGCGAGCAGAGCGCGCGCATCGACGAGCAGGGCGCCCGTCTCGGTGCGCGTATCGACGAGCAGGGCGCCCGTCTCGGTGCGCGTATCGACGAGCAGGGTGCCCGGCTCGATGCGCGCATCGACGAGCAGGATGCACGGATCGACATGCTTCACGACACCATGAGAAACGAGCACGCTCTGATTCTCGATTCCCTGGCCAGGATTGCGCAACGCGTTTCCTATATCGAGGGGCATCTCGGGATTGGCCGCACAGCAGATACCGAACCATCCAACTCGCCATAGCGGCTTGGGCCGCGGTTGCGCGGTACAACCCCCCCATTGATGGATATCACCCGTGCGCGGCGCCGGTCTTAACGGCTGAAGAACGCGGCGATCGCCGGGCGAAAGTTGTCCATGTCGACCAGGAACGAGTCGTGGCCCTGGATCGACGGCAACTCCACGAATTGGACCTCACGCCCTGGTTGCTGCAGTTGCTCCGCCAGCTCCTGCTGCTGATGCAACGGATACAGGATGTCGGTGGCAACGCCGATCACGCACACGCGCTTCGACTGGATTCTCGCAAGGCCCGCTTCCACCGATGCGCCGTGGTCGGCGACGTCGAACAGGTCGCTGGCCCGGGACAGGTAGAGGTAGCAGTTGGGATCGAACTGCCCGGTGAACTTGTTGGCATGGTGCTCGAGATACGCTTCGATCTCGAAGCTGTGGGCGAAGGGATCGCCGGTTTCGCATTCCTCGCAACTGCGCTCGCGGCCGAAGCGGCCGCGCCATTCCTCGGCGGACCGGTAGGTGATCATGCCCAGCTTTCGGGCCAGGCGCATGCCGGTCAGCGGCAGGGCGCCCGGGGTGTAATCGCCCTCCTTCCAGTTGCGATCGCGGCGTATCATTTCCCGCTGCAGCGACCGCAGCGCCGTCGCGAACGGCAGCGAGCGCGTGGCCGAGGAAATGATCATCAGACCCTCCGACCGGCCCGGAAAGAGAATCTCGAAGGCCAGCGCGGTCATACCGCCCATGGACGGGCCGACGGTGGCGTAGAGCGACTCGACGCCCAGGTGCCTGAGAACCTCTTGGCCACCCCGCGCGACGTCTTCCAGGGACAGGACCGGGAATGATCGGCGGTAGATCTCACCCGTTTCGGGATTCCTGGAGGCAGGCCCGGTGGACCCGAAGCAACTCCCGAGGGAATTCACGCAGATGACGAAGAAGCGCCGCGTGTCGATGGGGCGGCCGGGGCCGATCACCTCTTCCCACCAGCCCGGGGCGGGGTCCTCGGGCGAGGAGGCGGCGTGCGCCGACGGCGAAAGGCCGGTGAAGACCAGCACCGCATTGTCGCGCGCCCGGTTCGGCTCTCCCCAGGTCTCGTAGGCGATGGTGGGTCTCGACAATACGCCGCCCCGGTGCAAGGGGAACGCACCATCCACGGTTACAAATTGCCTTGCGCCGCCTGCCATGGGTCCTCGATCGCGTTCGGCTGCCCTGCGGGGGCCGAGAGTTTAACCCGAATAGGCGCGGGTATCCTCGCCCGGACGTAAATGGACTCTTGCCACCGCTGCCTGATATCGCCGTGAGGCTGCCGACGATAGCGGTGTGGCTGCCAACCACCGCCGTGAGGCTGCCGGAGACCACCGTGCAGCCTGGTCATGGGCGAATTCGTACCGCTTGCAGGCGGCTCACGCACCGCGACCTCGGCGTGCTTTCCGCCGACGCAGCGGCCTCGGCCGGTTGCGACGGCCGGCAAAGGGATTTCCGCCGCTCTTGAATTCCAGTCTCAGCGGCGCGCCCTCCAGGCGGAACGCCTTGCGGAATGAGTTGGCCAGGTACCGGCGGTAGTGGCCGGGAAGCAGATCGGGACGGCTGCCATGAATGACGACCACCGGTGGGTGCCGGCCGCCCTGATGTGCGTAGCGCAGGCGAATGCGCCGGCCGCCCACAAGGGGCGGTGAGTGCGCCACCCGCGCCAGCTCCAGGATGCGATTCAACACGGGAGTAGGCATATCGCGTCCCGCGGCTGCAAAGGCAAGCAGCGCCGCATCAATGGCGCCGTCGATACCGCTGCCGTGTAGCGCGGAGACATAGGACACTCGCGCAAAATCGGCGAAGGCCAGACGCCGCGCAACTTCACCTTCGATTCTGCGGCGTCGGGAGGTCTCGATGCCGTCCCACTTGTTCACGGCAACGGTGAGCGCGCGGCCCCTTTGGACACTGAGACCGATGAGATGGAGATCCTGCTCGGTCACCCCTTCCCGTGCATCGAGCATGCAGATGACCACGCCGGAACTTTCAATGGCCTGAAGGCTCTGCACCACGCTGAATTTCTCGATGGAGTCGCGGACCCTTGCGCGCCGGCGAATTCCGGCGGTGTCGATCAGCACGAAGCGCCTGCCCCGGCGCTCGCAGGGCACCAGCACGCTGTCGCGGGTGGTTCCGGGAATCGGCGAGGTGATCAGCCGCTCGGTGCCCAGCAACCGGTTGATCAGCGTCGACTTGCCGACATTGGGTCGGCCGACGACGGCCAGCCTGGGTCCCTCGAACCGTTCGGTGGCGGCTGTATCGTTAGGGGCGGTATCGGTGGCGGTTGCTTCAGGGTCGCCCGCATCGTCGGGGAACAGTTTCAGCATCTCGCCCAGGAGCGCCGAAATCCGGCGCCCGTGCAAGGCGGCGATGCTGACGGGGAAGCCCAGGCCCAGTGCGTGAAACTCGGCCGCCGCGAGTTCGGGCGCGAGGCCCTCGGACTTGTTGACGGCGACGAGGACCGGCTTGCCCCTGACGCGCAGCCGCCGGGCGATGTGGTCATCCGCCGCGGTCAGCCCTTCGCGGCAATCGACCACGAAAACCACCGCGTCGGCCTCGTCCATGGCGGCCAGCGCCTGGCGGGCGGCAAGCGAGGCCAGTTCGCCCTCGTCGTTTGCAAGTCCGCCGGTGTCGATCACGACCAGCGTGCGCCCACCGGCGTCGGCGAAGCCATAGCGGCGGTCCCGGGTCAGGCCCGGGTAGTCCGCAACCAGCGCGTCCCGGGAACGGGTGAGCTGATTGAACAGTGTGGATTTGCCGACATTCGGCCGGCCTACCAGGGCGACTACGGGAAGCATGATCCAGCCTAGTGCTCCATCAACCTTATAACACCGTATCAGCGGCCGCAGGTCCGCCTCTGGAAAGGTGCGTCCCGCCGGCCGGGGTTACCGACCGGAGTGCGCCAGGGTGATTGACTCGAAGCGCCGGTGGCCGCGAATCATTCCAGTTCGACGGTGTAGGCGGCCACTGTACCGTCTTCGGACTGCACGATCATGTTCCTGCCCACCACCAGCGGTGCAGACATGATTCGGTTCGAAGCCGCGCGCTCACGGGCGAGGAAACTGCCGTCGCCGGGGTCGATCCAGTGCACAAAGCCTTCGAAATCGCCGACGACGATCGAGTTTCCGTACGCGCTGGGCGCGGTCACGTCCCTGAGCCGCAGCGCATTCTGGCGCCATCTCGGCGTGCCGCTGCCCCGCTCAAGCGCCACCAGTTCGCTGAATTCGTCGGTCACGTAGACGCTGCTCACGTCAACGCCCAGGCCCGCGTAGCTGGAGAGTTCCTGTTGCCACAGCACTACGCCGTTCTCCAGGGCGACCCCGATCGCCCGTCCGTGATAGCCGACGGCGAATACGTCGTTGCCGGCCACCTGGAGTCCCGCGCTGATGTCCACCAGCCGATCCAGTTCGGTGCGTCCGGACGGGGCTGCGACGGCGAACTCCCAGAGCACATCGCCCGACGTCAACTGGTAGGCGCCCAGCCGGCCGTTGTCGAAGCCGGCGACAACGCTGCTCCCGGCCACGTGGGGCGCCGTATTGCCCCGCATGGTCAGCGCCGGCACGGTCTGCACCACGGCCCAAAGCTCGCGGCCATCCAGGCTGGAGTAGCCGCGGAGCCTGCCGTCCACCGTGCGCAACGCCACCACCTCGCCGCCAATGGCGGGAGGCGCAAGCACTTCTGCGCCCACCGCCCGGCGCCAGAGTTCCGAACCGGTCTCGGCTTCGAGCGCGATGAGTTCACCGTCGGTGGTGCCCAGCGCCAGGATGCCCGCGCCATAGGCCGGCCCGGCGGAAAGCGGCAGATCGGTCTGCTCCGACCAGCTCCGGCGGCCGCTTTCAAGGTCGAACGCGGCAACATCGCCGCCATGGCTTGCGGCGAACACCCGGGAACCGTCGGTTGCCGGAGACAATCCCAGGCGGAGGCGTTCGGTGCTTCGTCCGACGCGCGTACTCCACAGCCTGCGGACTTCCACTCGTTCGTCAATGGACGTAAGCTCCGCCGGCGCTTCGCCTGAGTCGTTGTTGCGACCGCAACCGGCCGTTGCGGCGATCAGCGAGGCAGTCGCGAGTAGTTGCCAGCCCCTCATTCGATTGTCTCCGGGGGAGCCATCTCAACCTCCGATGGTTCCGGGGCCAGCTCGCCATTCGTTGCATCCGCCGCCGACTGAACCGATGGCGGGGCCGCGGCCGGAAGATCGTCCATCTTCATTTGTACGAGATTACGATCCACGAAGCCGGTTTCCTGGGCATCGAGGGCCGCGCTGTAGGCTGCCCGTGCGCTGTCGGCGTCGCCCAGGGCGGCGTGTATGTCACCTCGCACCTCGTTGTAACGTGCAGAAAAACTCCCCGGGGCGACATCAAGCACGGTTAACGCCTCTTCGTACGATTCGTCCTGCGCAAGCACCCTGGCCAGGCGAAGCCGCGCGATCAGCGCCAGCTCCGAATCGCTGGTGTTCTCCATGACGAATCGCAGGTCGTCGATGGCGCCGTCCACCTGGCCCGCGTCGAGCCGGATCAATGCGACCAGCAGTCCGCCCTGGTCCGTATACGCACTGGATGGAAAATCGTCGCGCAACTCGTTCAGCAGATTGCGGGCGCTGCCCATGTCGTCGTCGCCTACCGCGTTGCGCAACTCGACGTAGATTGCGGCGGCTTCTTCCGCGGTTGTGTCCACATAGGCGTTGTAGCGGTTCCAGCCCAGCAGGCCGAGCACGCCCAGGCCGATGCCGCCGACCAGGTACCAGCCGTTCTCGCGCCACCACTGGCGAAATATCTCGATCTGTTCTTTTTCGGAAAGAAACTCGTCCACCAGAATTCTCCCGGATTCGTGTATCCCGGCGTCTCCGCCGGTCGTAAC
>VYEH01000379.1:12665-17974 GCA_009843005.1 Pseudomonadota bacterium
CGTACCACGGGTATTTTACGGCGACTCGTCCCGAACTCGGAGCAATTCGGTTACCACTTTCTCCAGGTCGCATGTTTTTTGCGGCGAGACTTCGCGCAACGGCTTGACGGTCAAGGCACCGTTCGCAAGCTCGTCGTCACCGATAATCAAGGCCAGGAGGGCGCCGCTGCGGTCGGCCCGCTTCATCTGCGATCGGAAGCTTCCCCCCGCGCAATCCATGGTGATTCTGATGCCCGGGACCCGTGCCCGAAGCGTTTCCGCGATCCCCAGGCCGCGCCGGCGTGCCTCGTCTCCCGCAATCACCAGGTAACCGTGAGGGGGGCTCCGGGTTTGCCGGCGGCCTTCCTCCTCCATCAATTCAACCACTCGTTCGAGGCCCATGGCCCAACCGATTGCCGGAGTATCCCTGCCGCCCAGTTGAGCGACCAATCCATCGTAGCGTCCGCCGGAGCAGATGGCGCCCTGGGCGCCCAGGCGGTCGGTCACCCATTCGAAGACGGTACGCGTGTAGTAATCCAGGCCGCGCACGAGCCGCGGGTTGATCCGGTACTCCACCCCGGCATCGTCCAGCAACTCCGTCAGGCGCTGGAAGTGCGCTGCAGAGCCGTCGTCGAGATAACCGCTCAGCACCGGCGCCCCGGCGATCAACTCCCCGAGGCGGGGATCCTTGCTGTCGAGGATTCGAAGCGGGTTCCGTTGCAGACGCTCCAGGCTGTCGGCGTCCAGCACATCGCCGGCAGCGGAAAAATAGTCCTGCAGCGCTTTCCGGTAATCGGCGCGGCAGTCCGGTGTTCCGAGGGAATTGAGTTCCAGGCGCGGACTATCGAGACCCAGCCTCTCCCAGATTCGCGCCGACATGACGATGATCTCGGCATCCACTTCGGGGCCGGCGAAGCCGATGGCCTCCAGGTCGATCTGGTGGAACTGTCGGTAACGCGCCTTCTGGGGGCGCTCGTGACGAAACATCGGGCCGGAACACCACAACTTCTGCTGCCGGTTGTGAAACAGGCCGTGACTGAGGCCGGCCCGAACCACGCTCGCGGTTGCCTCCGGGCGAAGGGTCACGCTGTCGCCGCTTCGGTCCGTGAAGGTGTACATTTCCTTCTGGACGATATCGGTGGTTTCGCCGATGGACCGGCTGAACAGTTCGGTGCGCTCCATGACCGGAAGCCGGATCCGCCGGTATCCATAGGCATCGAATACCGCCTGCGCCGCCGATTCCACGGCTGACCATAGCGCTCCGTCGTCCGGAAGGACGTCGTTCATGCCGCGGATCCGTTTAATCTTCATTTGGATAGACCAGCGATGTCGGCGCTACGGTGCCTCGTCGACGACAAAGTTGGCTGTGGTTGTGCCGGGCGCGGGTGGCGGGATTGGCCACGGCTGATCGTTGATCGAGAGCTGGACGCCACCCGGGTTTCCCAGCAGGAAAGACAGCGGCGGCACGCCTGCCAGGTTTGCGGCCGTCCCGGCCCTGGCCAGGTCGTAGTAGAGTGAATTGCCGCTGCCGTCGCTCACTTCCGTCCAGGAGTCCTCCTCGAAGCTGAGTGCGACGCGAACCAGCGGTCCGTCAACCTGTTCGGCCACGACCGTATCCGTCAAGGCGGCAGTTCCCGGTTCGGCGGCGATTTCCTGGGGTTGCGACTCGACTCCGGGAACCGCCCCGACAGGCGGCTGCACGCCGGAGGGCGCCGGGTCCGCCGCACCGGTCTCGGTCGGCTGTTCGACGGGCGCCGACACGCCACCGGGCGGGGAATCTTCGGTTGGAGGCTCCACGGGATCGGGTTCAACTGCGACAGGTTGAGCGGCCGGCTCCGCGGCGACGCCCGGATCGGGCAACGCCGCGGCCTCTTCCGGATCCGACTCCGTCTGGGCGGGCGGTGGTAACGATTCTTCCACGTTCGGGGACACGACTTCCGAGATCAAATCCCTGCCGACCCACGTGAACCACAAGGCCGGAATGCCCAGAATGAGAACCAGCGCCCCGATGAGCAGGGGCGCCAGAAACCTGCTCTCTTCGGGAATGGGTTCGCTATACGTGACCGGTGCGTCCTGGGTATCCGTCTGTCCGGTGTAGCGGTGGAGCAGATCGTCATATTCCAGACCGAAGCGGCTGGCAAGGTGCCTCAGGTACCCCTTGACGAATACCGGGGCGGGGAGTTCCTCGAACCGGTCTTCTTCAAGCGCCTCCAGCAAACGGGACTCGACTCGCAGCTCTGCAGCCATTTGCCCGACCGTCAGGCCAAGTCCCTCCCGGGCCGTCGCAATGATACTGCCCAGGGTTTCGGCGCCCTCTCCCGGACGCAAATCTCCGGGCGGGTGCGTTTTAAGGTCTTCCGCCATTTTCCAACAGCTCGAGTTGTGCCGATTCCGGGGACTCCGGGAATTGTTCGCGCAACCTGTATGCGCAGCGCCGGGCATTACCGCGGTTCCCCAATCCGGTTTCTACCTGGTAACAGAGCCAGGCTGCCTGCGCACTGTCCGGCGCGCTTTCGGAATGGCGGCCCAGGAAGCGCCGCGCCTCGTCCAGTTCGCTGTTGGCGAAGGCCAGCGCCGCCAGATTGAACAGGCCGTCCGCGTAGATCGGGTTCCGTGCCAGCGCATCGCGCAGGTATCGTTCCGCCTTTGCGCCGTCGCCGGCGTTGCGGGCGCAAATCCCGGCGTTGGTCAGGGCCACTTCGGGCGTGTGATAACGGGGATTGTCCGCCGCGCGCAGGAACAACGGCTCGGCGTCATTCCAACGCTCGTGGCGGCAGAGAAACACGCCGAAACTGTTGGCTGCCGCCGGGTCGTTCGGCGCCAGCCGGATGGCGCGCCGGTGGTGGTCCCGGGCTTCGTCGACGTCGCCCAACCGGTCGTAGACCGTGGCGATGGTGCTGTGGGCTTCGGCCAGGCGCGGGTCGTGGTCCAGCGCGCGGTCCAGCCGTTCCAGCGCCAGCGTCAAGCGTCCCTGGCGAAGATATGCCGCTCCCAGATTGAGGTTGGCAACGGCAGCGGCGCCGCCGGACGTCGCCGTGCTCGAAGCGCTCGTCGCCGACGTGCTCACGCAGCCCTGGCATAGCAGCAGCATGCCCAGCGGGGGCAGCAGATATCGGTTCAGGAAGCGCATGCGCCCGCCGCCCTGAAACGCTTGTCGCCAAGCCGCACCCGCACGCGATTCGTGACCCGGCCCGCCAGTTGACCGCAGGCGGCATCGATATCGTCGCCCCGCGTGCGGCGTACCGTCGCCACGACGCCCCTGGAGCGCAGGTGTGTACAGAATCGATCGATGACTTCGGGCGCTGAGCATCGATAGGCCGCGCCAGGGAAGGAGTTGAACGGAATCAGGTTGACCTTTGCGGGACGGTCGCGCAGCAATCCCGCCAGGCGTGCGGCGTCATCCAGACTGTCGTTGACACCGGCCAGCATCACATATTCGAAAGTGATCTGCCGGGAAGCCAGACCCTCGGCGTAACGCCAGCAGGCTTGCAGCAGTTCCGCGATGGGGTGCCGCCGGTTGATGGGCACCAGTTCATCGCGGAGAGCGTCGGTGGGAGCGTGCAGCGAAACCGCGAGCGCCACGTTGCAATCCTCCGCAAGCCGCCGGATCCGGGGCACGAGCCCTACGGTGCTGATGGTGACCCGACGGCGCGACAACCCCAGCCCATGGTCATCCGTGAGCAGTTTGGCTACGGGAACCACTTCGCTGTAGTTGGCGAGCGGTTCGCCCATGCCCATGAACACGACGTTGGTGATGGCCGACGGCGATCCCAGCGCGCGATTCGCGAGCAGCACCTGACCGAGGATTTCCGCGGCTTTCAGGTTCCGGTTGAAACCGCTGTGCCCCGTTGCGCAGAACGGGCAGTCCATGGCGCACCCGGCCTGGGACGAGATGCAAAGCGTCGAGCGATTCGGCTCGGGGATATGGACGGTCTCCACAACCTGTCCAGCGCCCACGTTCACCAGCCATTTGCGGGTGCCGTCGGCGGATTCCTCGACGCGGCCGGCCGGCGGAATCGCGAGCGTGGCGATCCGCCCGAGTTTCTTGCGAAGATGCAGGCTGATATCCGTCATTTCCTGGAAATCGAGGACTCCGCGCCCGTTTTGACAGCGCATGAGCTTCCGCGCCCGTAATTGGTTATCGCCAATTTCCTTTAATACTTCTGCCAGCGGATCCGGGGCAAGACCGATCAGGTTCAGCCTTTCCGGGCGGGAATCGACGGCATCTATCCCACTTGTCGCGTACGCGTGCAAATTTCCGTACTGTCAAAAAAGAAGTCGATTTCCCGGACTGCGGTGTCCGGTCCGTCGGACCCGTGAACCACGTTCTCCTGGATCGACGAGGCGAAGTCCGCCCTGATCGTCCCCGCGGCCGCATCTGCCGGGTTCGTTGCGCCCATGATTTCACGGTTCCTGTTGATGGCGTCCCTGGCCTCCAGCACCTGGACCACGACCGGTCCTGAAGTCATGTACTCCACCAACTCCTGGTAAAAGGGCCTGTGCCGATGGACCTCGTAGAAGCCTTCCGCCTGCTGGCGGGTCAGGTGCAGCATTTTCGCCGCAACGATTTGCAGCCCGCCCTGCTCGAAGCGCCGGTACACTTCGCCGATCAGATTGCGTTGTACACCATCGGGTTTGACGATGGATAGAGTCCTTTCGATTGCCATTCTCGTCCTGCTGTCGTGTTGAGTCCTTATTACCCGAACCTATACGCTGAAGCTTTCGCCGCAGCCGCATTCGCCCTTGACGTTCGGGTTCCGGAACTTGAAGGCTTCGTTGAGACCTTCCTTGACGAAATCCACCTGGGTTCCGTCGATGAGTTTCAGACTGTCGTTGTCCACCACGACCGTGATGCCGGACTCGTTGAAGACGGCGTCCGCCGGTTCGATGGCGTCCGCATAGTCGATGATGTAGGCGAAGCCCGAGCAACCGGTTTTCCTGATCCCGATGCGCAGTCCGACGCCACGGCCGCGCCGGTCGAGGTACTGGCGGACCCGCTCGGCGGCGCTCTCGGTCAGCGATATCGACATTCCTTAACCCTTGTGTTCATCGAGTCTGCGCCGGCACGCGGCAAGCGCATCCTCCAGTAGCAGCAATTTTCCCAGTTTTTCCACGGGTATGCCCAGTATTTCGAGGCACTTGCGCATGGAAAGTTCGTCCAGCGCCCCGGCGGGGCGGCCTTCCAGCCGCTCGGCGATCCACTCGGCCGCCGCCACCGTGTGAGGGCAACCGTAGACATTGTAGCGGACGGTATGGATGGCGCCGTGCAGTATCCGCAGCTGGAACCGCACCCAGACGTTCAGGGTTCGATCTTCCGCCTCACCGGAAAC
>VYEH01000356.1 GCA_009843005.1 Pseudomonadota bacterium
GCGCTTCGCGGTGGCCGATCATCGAATCCAGCGTATTGACGGCCTTGTACGCCGCAAGCCCGGGCAATCCGAAGACGACACCCCAGAACAACGGTGCGACGACGCCGTCGGACGTGCTTTCGGCAAGACTCTCAAGGGCTGCGCGCGCGACGCCTGCGGACGGCAGTTCCGCGGTCTCCCGTCCGACAACGTGTGCCACCGCGGCGCGGGCGCCGGTCAGGTCGCCCGCGGTCAGGGAGCCGGAGACCGCGGCGATATGCACATACAGGCTGCGCGAGCAGATCAGGCTCGAGGCGATGACCGCTTCGGCCCAGAAACCTGCTGCCGATGACGGTAACAGCGCCGAGATTGCCACGCCCGCGCAGGCCGCAAGCGCCACGGTCGATACCGTCGCCGCCATGCCCAGGACATACCGCGGAGCGTGACCGAGGGCTGGCCGGTTGAGTGTCCGGTCGAGCCCGTCGATCAGCGCCCCCAGCCAGACCACCGGGTGCCGGATGCGTCGGTACAGCCAATCCGGATAGCCGAACAGCACCTCGACCAGCCAGGCCGCAAGCATGAGCAGTGCGCCGCCGAAGACAGCCGTCATGATGAATCCGCTCGCTGGAAGGATGGGCTCACCGCGCACGCCAGCAACGCATCGACATCGACGGCCCGCTCGACGCCGTCGGCCCAGGCGACCAGCGCCGCCTCCACGGCGGCTCCGTAGTCAAGGCTCGAACGCCCGGCGGCCCCTGCGCGCCTGAGCCAGTCGCGCCGAAACTCATCCTCCGTGAACACACCGTGAACATAGCTGCCCTCGATCAGGCCATCGGTGGAACGCGCCCCGTCCGCCCGGCCGCCGAGGTCGAACATGGGCCGCACGCAGTCTTTGCCGGTCGTTCTGCCGACGTGGATTTCATAGCCAGTTACGGGCAACCCTGTGCTCACGCAGCGTCCTTCAACCGGACGTACGGCCTTGGATCCCGACATTTCGGTATGGACATCCAGCAGGCCCAACCCGGGTTCCTGGCCCGGCCGGCCATCGACGCCCTCCGCATCCTCGATCCGCGAGCCGAGCATCTGGTAGCCGCCGCACAGACCCAGTACCCGTCCACCCGTCCGCGCGTGGGCGAGGATGTCATGGTCCCAGCCCTGGGAACGGAGGAATCGCAGGTCGCCCAGCGTCGACTTGGTGCCGAACAGGATCACCACGTCGGTGTCCCGTGGCAGGGGCCGTCCAGGCGGTATCCACCGGAAGTCGACGCCCGGTTCCAGCCGCAGCGGGTCCGCGTCGTCGAAATTGGCCAGCCGGGAGAGCATGGGTGCGACGATCCGCAAATCGTCTCCCGCATGGTGCCGCCCGCCGTTGAGCACCACGGCGTCTTCCGCGGGTAGATCCGCCGCGCAGGCTAGCCAGGGGACCACGCCGAAGGAGCGCCACCCGGTATGTTCTTCAATGGCCCTCACGCCGTCATCGAACAACGAGGGGTCGCCCCGGAACTTGTTGATCACAAAGCCCCGGATCATCGCCGCGTCCTGCGGCGACAGCACGGCCTGCGTGCCGGCGAGGCTTGCGATCACGCCGCCCTTGTCGATATCGCCGACCAGGCAGACGGGGATTCCGACCCGCCGGGCGAATCCCATGTTGGCGATGTCGCCTTCCCGCAGGTTGACTTCGGCGGGACTGCCGGCGCCTTCCACGACGATCAGTTCATATGCGTTCGCCAGCCGCTCGAAACTCGCGAGCACCGCGTCCATGCGGGCGCCGCGCCTGGCCATGTAGTCGGCGGCTTCCATGCTGTCGATCACCTTGCCCCGCACGATCACCTGGGCCCGGCGGTCCGTTTCCGGTTTCAGCAGCACGGGATTGAAGTCCACTTCGGGCTCCAGGCCGGCGGCCCGGGCCTGCAGTGCCTGGGCGCGGCCGATCTCGCCGCCGGCGCAGGCCGCCGCATTGTTGGACATGTTCTGGGGTTTGAACGGCGCGACCCTGATTCCGCGCCGTCGGGCGATGCGGCACAGCGCGGCGACGATGAGGGACTTGCCCACATCGGAGCCGGTGCCTTGCACCATCAGGGCCCTAGCGCGCATCGCTCACAACGGCCCCTCGATCTCCACGCGATCGCCTTCGACGCGGCCGCGCACACCGTAGATCTCCGCGAGCCGGGATGCGCTCAACGTCTCGGCGGGCGGTCCGTCGGCAACGATGCGCCCGTCCTTCATCCAGATGAACCGGTCCGCGTAGCGCCGGGCAAGCACCACGTCATGGAGCACGGTCAGGGCGCCGCCGCCATCGTTCACGAAGTCCCGGATCAGGTCCATCACCCGGAACTGGTGGTACGGATCGAGTTCCGCGACCGGCTCATCGGCGATCAACAGCGGCGCTTCGGCGGCGAACGCGCGGGCGCAGTGCACCCGGGCCAGTTCACCACCGGACAACGTTGCAGTGGAGCGGCCGGCCAACGGTTCGAGGTCGCACGAGGCCAGTGCGCGTTCCACGGCCTCTCGGTCGGCGCCCCGCAGGCGTCCCAGCGCGGCGCCGTGGGAAAAGCGGCCTAGCGCGACCACGTCCCGAACCGGGTTCGGCCAGGCCAGGGGGCGGTTCTGCGGCAGGTAGGCCAGCCGCCGCGCCCGGTGCCGTGGGGCCATGTGGGCGGTGTCTTCACCGTCGATTCGAGCCTGGCCCGACGCGCGCGGCGTCAGGCCGATGGCGCCCCTGAGCAGGCTGGTCTTGCCCGAGCCGTTTGGTCCGAGCAGCGCCACCAGTTCGCCGGGATGCAGGTGGAACGTGGCGTCCTGGACCAGCGTCGCGCCGCCGGCGGTGACGGTCAGGCCCTGCGCGTACAGGCCCTGCGCGGGACTCCTTGCATCCATCTGTGCGGCTGCCTCAGTCATGGACAGTGCGCCGTTGCATGGCGATCCAGACAAAGGCCGGCGCTCCCACGAGGGCCGCCACCACGCCGAGCTTGAGTTCCGTGACGGTTGGCATCAGCCGCACGCCGATGTCCGCCAGCACCAGTATCAAACCCGCCAGCAGTGCCGACGGCAACAGCGAGCGCGCCGGGTCGTGATCCACCATGGGCCGGACGATGTGCGGCGCGACGATGCCTACAAAACCGATGACGCCGGCCAGCGCCACTGCCGCGCCGGTAGCCAGGCCGGTACCGATCACGATGGCCAGTCGCTGCCGGCGCAGGTTCAGGCCGACGCCGTTGGCGGCCTCTTCGCCCAGCGTCAGCGCCGACAGGCCGCGCCGGGAGATGAACAGGATGCCCAGCCCCACGATCAGGAACGGCGCCGCGAATCCCAGGTCCAGCAAGCTTCGGTTGGCGACCGAGCCGAGCAT
>VYEH01000381.1:0-1349 GCA_009843005.1 Pseudomonadota bacterium
GGGTAGGGGTTTCTGCCACCGGCCTCGGGGTCGGCGCATCCGCCGGGGTGGACGCGGGCGCGTTCGTCAGGCGGCCATCGCCCGGTCGCGTACGGCGTCCAGGTCGCAGCCCTCCGGCAGGGTTCCGAAGGCGCCGCGATAACGGGGGGCGAGGCGCGACGCGCAGATCGCTTCCGCCAGCGCCGCCGGGCCGTGGCCGGTCAGAAGCGCCCCCTGGAGGACCAGGGCCATCAGCTCGGTGATCATGCGCATGCGGCCTTCCTGGACGCTCCGCTCGCCGAGCTCCGCCTTCAGCTCATCGATCGACCGATCGAGGTTCGGATCGTTCCCGCGCGCCCGTTCCGCCTCCGCCACGAGGGCGGGCACGCACTCCGGTTCGCGCTCCATGGCGCGCAGCACGTCGAGACCCATGATGTTGCCCGAGCCCTCCCAGATCGAGTTGAGGGGCGCCTCGCGGTACAGCCGCGGCATGATGCTCTCCTCGATGTATCCCGGCCCGCCGTGACACTCGAGCGCCTCGACCACCAGGGAGGGACAGCGCTTGCAGTTCCAGTACTTGGCCACCGCCGTGCCGATGCGGGCAAGGGCGCCTTCGGCCTCGTCGTCCGCTTGGTCCATCGCGCGCGCGATGCGAAGCCAGTGTGCGAGCGCCGCCTCGACCTCCACCGCCATGTCGGCAAGCACGTTCCGCATCAGCGGCTGGTGGATCAGGCGCTTCTGGAACGCCGAGCGGTTCGCGGTGTGGTGCAGGGCCTGAACCAGCGCCTGGCGCATGATCCCGGCCGAGGACATTGCGCAATAGAGCCGGTTGCCGGTGACCATGTCCATGATCGTGCGGATGCCGCGGCCTTCGTCGCCGACCATCAATATCCGGCATTCCCAACTATGCGGAATCGTGCCTCCAACGCATTGATTACAGGCACATTCCGTCTGGATCTTTCGGCATAGTCATAGACTCTCCAGATAGTTGAGCAGATGTTCCGTTGGCTGATAGCGACCTGGCGGCACATCGATCGGCCGTGTCTGTTCCATGGCGTTCTCCTTGATCTTCGGGTCCGCATGCAGGTACTTCATTGTGGACTCGACAGACTGGTGGCCGAGCCAGAGCGCGATCACGGTGATCGGCACGCGTTGGCGGAGCAGTTCCATGGCGGCGGGGTGGCGCAGGCCATGCGGACTGATGTGTTTGTCCCTGAGTGAGGGGCAGGAAAGCGATGCCCTTGCGACGTGTTTTTTGACGATCCATGCGACGGTGTCGCGGCTGAGGCGCCGGTTCCGGTTGCTCGGGAACAGAGGCTGACAGTCATCGTCGCCCCGTTCCCTCAGCCATGCCTGGAGCACCGTGACGG
>VYEH01000381.1:1435-3325 GCA_009843005.1 Pseudomonadota bacterium
TCCCTAAGCGGCGTTGACCGCTGCCTGCGCCCCTTGCCGTGGATGCGAACATGGGCGCCGGTTCCGAGTTCGACGTCGTCACAGTCGAGAGCGGTCAGTTCGGACACCCTGAGGCCGGTCTGCACCATCAGCAGGAGCAGCGCCCGATCCCGCCTTCCCTGCCGGGTTGCGATGTCCGGTGCAGCGAGGAGGGCGCCAATCTGCGTCTCGTCGAGATACTCGATCATGCGTTGCTCGAAGCGCTTGGAGGGCAACGCGAGCACCTGCCGGCACTGGTCAAGCAGTGCCGGTTCGCAGTGGGACACATGGCTGAAGAACGACCGCATCGCCGTCAGCCGGGCATTGCGGCTGCGAGCGCTGTTGTTGCGCCCGCTTTCGAGATGGTCGAGGAAGCGCCCGACGAGGCCGGCATCGATGTCCTCGACCATCAGGTCGGTGGGACACCGCCCGATCTCGTTGGATGCAAAGTCCAACAGCAACCGGAAGGTGTCGCGGTAGCTGGCCACGGTGTTCGGGCTTGCGCCGAGCTGATTGATCAGCCTCCCGGTGAAGAACGTCTGTACAAGCGGGGGCAGGGGATGCGCGGTCATGTCCGTTCTCCCCGGTCGAGTGACGTGTTCGCCCGGTCGCGCGCGAGGGCCAGGAGTTCGGGGACGGCCTCGATGTACCACCATGTGCAGTCGGGACCGGCATGACCGAGGAAGGCGCTGAGCCTGTACATCCCGGCGTCGACATCCTCCCCGTGCCGGAACCAGTCGGTGAGGGTCCTGGTGGCGAAGGTGTGCCTCAGGTCATGCAGGCGCGGACCGCGGCCCTTCCTGTAGTCGACCTGCGGCTCGCGCAGGCCGATCCGTTGACCGATCCTGGCGAAGTTGTATCGGACGGTGTCTTCGCCCAGCCGGGCGCCGCCCGCTCCGCAGAAGAATGTTTGCGCCACGCAACCGAGAATGCGGTCGCGTATGTCGCGGTGCATCTGGAGGCGTTCGGCCGTGCAGTTGGTGACCGGGATGGCGCGGTCCCGCCCATTCTTCGCGTGCCTGACCCGGATGACGGCACCGCCGGGGTCGACATCCGCATCGTGCAACGCAAGCGCCTCGCCGACGCGCATGCCGGTGACGGCGATCAAGCCGAACATTGTGGAAAAGGTCGTGCCGCGCAGCCCCGTGCGGCACTTCAGGCGTGCCGCTTCGGCGACGATCTGGCGGATCTCCCCGTCGGAATAGATGTAGGGCTTTGGCCGGCTCTCCCGCCGGGGGATCAATCCCCTGGGAGGCACTTCTGTTCGTGGATCGATCCCCTGCAACCAGGTGGCGAAGACGCGAACCGCCGACAGCCGGCATGCCCATGCGTTGTGGCCTGCACAACCGAACCGTTCCTTCCAGCGCAGGAACAGCTCGGTCGTGACCCATTGCGCACCCTCGCTGTCGGCGAAGGTGACGAAGGGGCGAACCTGTCTGAGCTGTGACGCCCAGTTGCCGCCATAGTGGCGACGCTCGGCGACGTACTGGTCCAGCCTGTCGACAAGGGAGGTCATCGGGGGTCTCCCTGAATCGGCCACGACCGGGCCAGCGCACGCAGGGTCTCGATGCCGTGGCGGGCATAGATCGTGGTCGCCGTCCGGGAGCGGTGGCGCAGGACGTCACCGATCTCGTTGAGCGAGTTGCCGCGGTTCAGCATGTCGACGGCGAGCGCATGTCTCAGAAGATGGGTGCGAACCCCGCCCTTTGGCGACGGCACTGCGGCCTTTGCAAAGGCATCGACAAGCATGCGTCGGATGACATGCGTCGTGCGCAACGGCGGGTGGGGCGCCCGCAATGTGACGAACAGGGACCGTGACCGGCCGGCGCGTCCGTTGAGGATGTAGTCGGCAATCGCCTCGCCGACGTCGAC
>VYEH01000130.1:0-3056 GCA_009843005.1 Pseudomonadota bacterium
CAACCAGCGGGCGACCGCCGAGTTGCGCAAGGAGCTCAAGGCCCTCGGCGAGCGCCTGAACCTCGACATCGCCGAACTCCGCGAGCAGACGCACCATGGCCTTGCCGAACTCCGCGAGCAGATGCATCGGGAGATCGCCGCCCTCGACGAGAAATTGAGCCGCCGTATCGCCGCCCTCGACGAAAAGCTCAGTCGCGACATCGCGGCTCTTGGCGAACGCATCGCCCGGCTCGAAGGCTTCATGGAGGGCCTCCGCGACGCCATCGCCGGCAAGGCGGCCTGAGCTTCAAGGCCGCGCTCAACCACTTCCCGAGGCTCGGTGTGCAGGCAAAGTCGACTCCCCCGAAGCCGAAGAGATTCCGTACGCCCACATCGCCGCCCTGGCCTTGGAACACGGGTACACCGTCTATTCGAACGATGTGGATTTCGGCCGTTTCCCCAGCTTGAAGTGGGTCAACCCGCTGATCTAGTGCCCCATCCCGCTCAACGAAAACTGTCCGGCGCCCCGGATTCGCCTGCCGGCGGGGGGGACAAAGGGCATTGTAAAGTGTCGCTTGACGGTGAACGGAGCGCATTGGTAACGTAGCGCATGAAGATTCGCAACGTGGTCCACAAGGGGCTTCGCCGATTCATTGAGGACGACAACCCGGCCGGACTTCAGCCGGCGGTCGTACCGAAGCTGCGGCGCATCGTTTCCTTCCTTCAAGATATGGGAGGGGAAGAGGAACTGCGGACGGTACCGAGCTGGAATGCGCACCGGCTCACTGGCGACCGACAGGGCGTGTGGAGCCTGACGGTCACGAGGAACTGGCGGATCACGTTCCGGATCGACACGGAGGAGGCGCAGATCGTCGATCTGAACTACGAGGACTACCACTAGGAGGCGACAATGAGCGGGACGGGCGGCATCCGGATGAAGAATCCGGCCCATCCGGGCGGATTCGTGAAGAGCGAGATCATCGAGGCGCTGGATCTGACGGTGACCGAGGCGGCGCGGGTGTTGGGGGTCACGCGTCCGGCGCTGTCCGCGCTGGTGAACGAGCGTGCGCATCTGTCGCCGGAAATGGCGCTGCGCGTGGAGAAGGCGTTCGGCGTGTCGATGGATACCCTGATGAGGATGCAGAACAGTTACGACATTGCCCGGACCCGAAGGCGGGAGGACGAGATCGACATTGAGCCGTTCAAGAAAAGAGTTGCCTGACCTGTGGGTATTCGCCCCGAACCGAGCGCACCACGAATGTCAGGCGAGATTCCAAGAGCCATCCGCACACACCCTCGCGGCGCCGAACCAACGCGCATTGTGCAAAGAATCCTTTAGAGATCATGTATTAATCTTCACCTTGCACCCAACGGTGCAGCTACGGTGGGATAATGCGGAGCATGCGAATCGGCGGTAGAAAATCCCGGGCAGGGGCTGCGGAACTGCCCGCGTCGTTGATCGTGACGCGGAACCTGCAGCGGCGTTACGTCATGGGCAGCGAGACGATCCATGCGCTGCGGGGCGTGGACGTGACCATCGAGTCCGGCGAGTACGTGGCGATCATGGGGGCCTCGGGGTCCGGCAAGTCCACGTTGATGAACGTGATCGGGTGCCTGGACTCTCCCGACGGCGGCGAATATTGGCTGAACGGCAGACTGGTTTCGGAAATGAGCGACAACGAACTGGCCAGAGTGCGCAACAGGGAGGTCGGATTCGTCTTCCAGACCTTCAACCTGCTGCCGCGCGCCAACGCGCTGCACAACGTCGAGATGCCCTTGATCTACGGCGGCATGAAGCGCAAGGCCCGGCTCAAGGCCGCGGGCGAGGCGCTGACCCGGGTGGGTCTGGCCGACCGCATGACCCATCGGCCCAGCGAGATGTCCGGCGGACAGCGCCAGCGGGTCGCGGTGGCGCGGGCGCTGGTCACTTCGCCGAGTATACTGTTGGCCGACGAGCCGACCGGAAACCTGGATTCGACCACGGGTAAGGAGATCATGGCGCTGTTCGATGAACTGCACCAGGCGGGGAACACCATCGTGGTGGTGACTCACGAGTTCGACGTCGCCAATCACGCCGACCGGGTCATTGTCATATCCGATGGCGAGATCGACGGTGACTCCAGCACCGAGCGATTCAGGAGCCCGGAGAGGTTCAGGAGGCATTGATCATGCGCATGCGAGTCACGATCGGGCTGCTGCTTGCCCTGGCGTTGGCGGCCTGCGGGCAGGATCAACTCGAGTCGGTGGCGCCGCTGTACGACAGCGCGCCGGTGGAGGTCCGGGACATCGAGGTCAATGTCGAGGCAGCCGGCGTGATCGAGCCGGAGATCACCGTCGAGGTGAAGTCCAAGGCCTCCGGAGAGATCCTCGCGATGCACGCCGAAACCGGGGACGTGGTGGAGGAGGGCTTCCTGCTGGTGGAGGTGGACAAGCGCACGCCACGCAACCGCCTGGCCGAAGCCGAGGCCGGACTGGTGGCTGCCAGGGCGCGGCGGGCCATTGCGGAAACCCAGATGGAGCGTTCCGCGACCCTGTTCGAGACCGGAACCCTGACCGAGTTCGACTACGAACAGTCGCAACTGGAGTTCGCCAACTCCGAAGCCCAGGTGATCGGCTCCGAGGTGGCGCTGGAGAATGCCCATATCGCCATGGACGATACCGATGTGCGGGCGCCCATCACGGGCACGATCATTCTGAAGAATGTCGAGCCGGGAACGGTGATCTCCTCGCCCACCCAGGACGTCAGCGGCGGCACGATCCTGATGCTGATGGCCGACCTGACCAGCGTTCAGGTGCGGACGCTGGTGGATGAGACGGATATCGGCAAGATCCGCCCTGGCATGACCACGCGGGTGACCGTGGCCGCCTATCCGAATCAGCCCTTCGAGGGCGCGGTGCTGAAGATCGAGCCCCAGGCGATCGTCGAGCAGAACGTCACCATGTTCGCGGTGCTCATACGGCTGGACAATCCCGGCGGGCTGTTGAAGCCCGGCATGAACGCCGAGGTGGACATCGAGATCGCCAATCGCAGCGCGGCGTCGGTGGTGCCCACCATGGCGCTGCGGGCGGACAGCGAC
>VYEH01000130.1:3066-3317 GCA_009843005.1 Pseudomonadota bacterium
CCCGATGTCCGCGTTGATGCTGGGCCTGGAAGAGGCGGAACTGCGCGCCGCGCTGGGCAGCGGGTTCGGTTCCGGTCAGGCCGCCGCGTTGGAGGCGGTTGCCGAGCTCGATGTCGAGCAGGTGCGGGAACTGGTGCTCAAGAGCCGCAACGGCGAAACGCTGACCCCTGCGGAGCAGGCGCAGATCGACGCCATGATGCAGATGCGGGCGCAGAACGGCGGCGGCATGGCGGACTTCAGCGGTGGGGGGT
>VYEH01000175.1 GCA_009843005.1 Pseudomonadota bacterium
CTTGTCGAACAGGCCCGATCCGGCGCCATCCCGATCTACCGGCTGAACTGGAAGGATGACCGGCAGGCGGCACTCAACTGGCTGACCGACCTGGGCGATCCGTACGTTGCCTCCGCATTCGCCGAGATGGGTGAGGTAGCCATCGACTGGGGGGTATACGGCGCTCCCGAGACCTTCCTGCTGGGCCGCGACGGCACCGTGCTCCACAAACACATCGCACCCCTGGATGACGAGATCTGGGCGCGGGACTTCCTGCCGGTGATAGCCGAACAGTGCGGCAGCCTGCCATGTCCGCTGGAGACAGGGGAATGATCCGCATCGTCGCGCTTGCGTCGGTCTGGGCCGTGATGGTAGGCACCGCCTGGGCCATCGATCCCGAGCCGCCGTTTGAAGATCCGGAACTTGAGGCGCAGTATCAGTCGTTGATCGACGAGGTCCGCTGCCTCGTCTGCCAGAACCAGACCATCGCGGATTCCAACGCACCCCTGGCTGCGGACCTGCGCCGGGAGATTCGCGAGATGATGGGGGAGGGGGCCAGCAGAGGGGAAGTGGTGGATTTCCTGGTTGCCCGCTATGGCGATTTCGTTCTTTACCGGCCCCGCTTCCAGCCGTCCACATGGGCGTTGTGGGGCGGCCCGGCGTTTTTCATGATCCTCGGCATGGTGGTTTTTGCGCGCATCCTGCGTGGGAGAATGGTCCAGCCGCTTGACGGGGAGGAGCCGCCGTGATGGCGCAGTTCTGGATCGGCGCCGGGTTGTTGTCCGCCGCGGCCCTGGCATTCGTGATGGTGCCGCTCTGGCGGCAACGCCAGCTGTCCGGCGGGTGGTCGCGGATGGGGTCGTTGGTCGCCGCGTTGCTGGTCCCTGCGGCGGTGGGTCTTTACCTTGGCATTGGCACGTGGAACGGTCAGTCGGCGCCGGATACCGCTGCTGCACTGCCACCCATGACCGAGTTGGTGGAAAGTCTCGATGCCCGGTTGCAGGCGCAACCGGACGATCCGGCCGGCTGGTACTTACTGGGACAGAGCTACATGACGTTGAGCCGCTACGTCGACGCCCGGAGAGCGTTTCGTGAAGGGCTGGCGCGTGATCCTGCGCCCGGGATCGATATGAAGCTGTCGTTCGCCGAAGCGCAGACCCTGACGGATCCGCAGGCGCTGCTGGGCGAAGCCGGGCAGATCTTTGAAGAGGCCCTGGAAGTCGAGCCCGACAACCCGACGGCGCTGTGGTATGGCGGATTGGCGGCGGCCGCGACGGAACGCACGGGGGTGGCGCGGCAGCGATGGAGCCGCTTGCTGCAGCTGGACCCGCCGCAGGCCATGCGTGACGTGCTCCAGGAGCATCTGAATGCCCTGGGCGGCATCTCGGAGCCGGTTCAGGAGCCCCCATTACAGCTCGCGCAGACGGACCCGTCGGGGGGGCTCGCGATCAGGCTCCACATCCGACTTGGAGATGAACTCGCTGCAAGCAACACAGCCATCAGTCCGGGGTCGGCGCTGTTTATTTTTGCGCGAGCACCCGAAGGTGGTCCGCCGGTTGCCGTGATCCGCGAGACAGCGTCCGCCGTACCCGGAGAGTTTTCTCTGAGCGATGCCAACAACATGCTGCCGGGGCGCTCGCTCGCCGATTTCGAGGCGCTGACCATTGTCGCCCGCATTTCGTCTTCCGGGCAGCCCACGGAAACACCGGGAGATGTCTACGGAGAAGTTCTCTATATGCCGGAAGTGGGCAGTGGAATCGTTGAACTGGTGATCGACCAGATCGCTCAGTAAGGGCAGCTACTTTGGCGTAGCATCGCCGCCCTCGACGATGACCAACTCGTTGTTGCCCACCCCGTTCAGACGGAATTTCCGGGCTTCCTGGTACTCCGGCGACCGGTAGCAGGCCACGGCGTCCCCGAACGTCGGGAATTCGACGACGATATGCCGGTGGTAGAACCCGCCGTTATCCAGGTGCTCATGACGTCCGCCGCGGGCCAGCACCTTCCCGCCGAACCTGTCGAGTATGTCCGGGACGAGATCCGTATAGCGCTTGTATTCAACCGGATCATTGACTTTCGCTCGTGCGAGCCAGTATGCGGGCATGTGTCATGTCCTCCTGGGGTGATGAGCGGTGAACGCCGTGCCGTTCACCATTCCTGGTTCCTGATGACCACCTTGATGGCGCCGTCGAGTTTCTCCCGGGAGTGCCTGAGAGCTTCCGGCAGTTCGCTTAGTGGAAACGTATGCGTGTGCACCGGCGACGCATCGAATTTCTGCTGTTCCATGAGCGCGGCCGCCCTCCTGACAGCACTTTGTCCCTCGCCCCGTATGCCGAAAATGTAGATGTTGTTCATGACGATCTGACTGATGTCCACAGACACCGGCCGCGCCGAGAAGGCCGCCAGGCAGATTCGTCCGCCGCGGTTGACCATGGCGATGGCCTCGTTCACCGCGTTGGGAGCGCCCGAGCACTCCAGGGCGAAATCCGTGCCGAGGCCTCCATTGGCCCGCCGGACCGCTTCCACCGCCGGTTCACGTGCCGCGTTGATCACATGGTCGGCGCCGAGCCGGGTGCCGGTTTCCAGGCGGTCGTCGACGATGTCCGTGAGGATCACCGGGCCGGCCCCCAGCGCCTTGCCCACCGCAACGCCCAACAGGCCGATCGGTCCGGCTCCGGTGACGACCAGGCTGTTGCCGGCCACCAGACCGCCGAGCACGTCCAGGCCGTACATGGCGGTACCGGCCGTCACGATCAACGTTGCCAACTCGTCGCTCATGGCGTCGGGCACGCGAACCAGCGTATTTACGTGGTTAACGGCGTATTGGGTAAACGCGCCGTCGGTGGTGTAGCCGTTGGCGCGGTGTCCCTTGGGGAAGTCGCCGAAATTGGCGCCGTAATTCAGACAGGACGTGTACATGCCCATGCGGCAACGCGGACAACGGCCGCAGCCTGCATGTATTTCCACGGCGATCCGGTCGCCCACAGCGTACTCGTCCACCGTCGGTCCGAGCGCCGCGATCGTACCCATGTACTCGTGGCCTGGCGTTAAATTCTTGTTGAAGGGAAGCTCACCGTCGATCAGGGCGGGTGAGCCGTGACTGATGATCTCAAGGTCCGTGGCACAGATCGCGACCGCGTCGATCCTGACCAGAACCTCGCCCGGTCCAGGCCTCGGCACGGGTTTTTCAACCG
This sequence comes from Pseudomonadota bacterium, assembly GCA_009843005.1. Taxonomy (GTDB): domain Bacteria; phylum Pseudomonadota; class Gammaproteobacteria; order Steroidobacterales; family Rariloculaceae; genus UBA6522. Next base: position 3,174 of record VYEH01000175.1, read on the forward strand.
GCTTCAGTTCGTCCGGGTCGCCCAGGACCCAGGCCTTCATGGTTTCCGGTACGTCCAATCGCAAGACCTGCGCTACCACCTATAAAATAGGTGTATTTCTGATTATAACAAGCTGATAAATATGAATTATCGCTTGG
>VYEH01000253.1:0-332 GCA_009843005.1 Pseudomonadota bacterium
GGGAAAAGAAGCGGCAGAAGATTGCCTGATCCTGGCCTTCGTACTCCAGCACTTCACGCTCGTACGCCGAGAACTCCTCGAACAGGTCATTCTCAACGCATACGTTTTCCTCGAGCCGCCAGTTCACCGAGTCGAACACTCGTCTTGCTGTCCACGACTCGGTAAACGCAACCGGATCCTCCACCGTGATCTCCACGATCAGTTGTCCGTCGCTGTTGCGGCTGAAACGCTCCGTCACGCGCAGCTGATTGCTGTGGGGAACGCCGCGGCGGTCGATCCAGGTCTTGTCGTTGAAGTTGACGGACGCAACGACCAGGGTGTCCCCCTCCCAC
>VYEH01000253.1:342-3846 GCA_009843005.1 Pseudomonadota bacterium
ATCGTTCCCGGGCCCAGGGCGTCATCGGCGGCAGCTCCTCGCTGAACGCGTAGTTCTCCCAAGGGTGCTCGTACCTGCGGATCCAGACACCCCGCAAGTCCGCTCCCTGACCTTCCGGCAGCGGCTCCCGAGCGGAGGAACCGCTCTCGATGGTTACGGCTTCCCCGCCGATGAGCGCTCTGCCGGTTGCGTCCACAAGCTCCCGGATGCGCATGGACGGGGCGCCGTTTCGAGCCGGATTGCCCGTCAGTTCGATCACGTCACCGGGCAGCAGTGAATTGGCAGTCCACCTGATCGCGCTCGGAGCGCCCGCGGAGATACCCCTGGCCAACCGATTCGGAGTCGTCAGTTCGCCGGACCACTCCACCGTGGCGCCGTCCGCGTCGGTCACGTTGAGATAGACCAGCACATGGGGAAACACGAACTTGAACTCGGTGACAGGTCCGCGAACAGTTACCGTCCGACCGGAATCGTACAGCGCTCCGCCATGGTGCGCTTGCGTCTCGACAGACCATATGACGACGAAGGCCAAAGCGAGCAGGATGGTTGATGTTCGATTCATGGGTACTCCACCGGTCAAGCCTACGACCAAACTTCGATTCGCGCCAATCCGATTCCAGTCAAGTATGGCCGGGAACAACGACGGCAGAGGCCGGCGTTGAAACGCAACTCAGGCATCGGCGCGTCGGCTGAGCGGGCAAATCATGGCAGAATTACGGGTACGGGGCTTCCGTGCAGTGCCTGGAGGCCGCGCCGGATTCCCGAAAAATACCAGAGCCGCCGCAATGCCGGCGCCGAACAGGGACACGATCATTTGAACTACGGGCTCACAACCCTGCGCAACGATATATTCGGCGGCATCACCACAACCGCGGTGTTGCTCCCGGCAGCGCTCGCCTACGGGGTGTTGTCGGGCATCGGGCCTGCGGCCGGCCTGTACGGCGCCGTCGCGGCCGGGTTCTTCGCCGGATTGTTCGGTGGCACGCGAGCGCAGATCACCGGTCCCTCGGCGGCCCTGGCGGTGGTCACGGCGGTAATCGTCGCCAACTACGCAGCCAGCCTGACCGAGGCCCTGATGATCGTGGTCATGGGCGGTTTCCTGCAGGTGCTGCTGGGCCTGTCGCGAATCGGCCGCTACGTGGCCTACACACCGTACATGGTCATTGCCGGATTCAATTCCGGGATCGGCATCATCGTCATCCTTATTCAGATGTTGCCGTTTCTGGGCAGCCCCATCGCGCCGGGAGGACCGCTGGGCGCGCTGCGCGCTGTTCCGGAAGCGTTGAGTGACATCAATGTCAGCGCCGTTGCCATCGCCGCCACCACGCTCGCGATCGGCGTGCTCTGGCCCCGCCGGCTGGCGCAGTTCGTGCCCGCCCCTGTCGTGGGATTGGTTGCCGGCACCCTGCTGGGCGTGCTGTGGCTGCGCGGCGCGCCGGTCATCGGCCCCATGCCCGCGGGCCTGGGAGAACTGCAGTTGCCGGCGCCTTCCGCAGCCATGCTGGTCAACGCCGTGCAGCCGGCGATCATCCTCGCCCTGTTCGCTTCGATGAGAACACTGCTCACTTCACTGATTGCGGATTCATTCACCGGGGAGCGCCACGACCCGGATCGCGAACTGGTGAGCCAGGGCATCGGCAACATGGCCGCGGGCCTGATCGGCGGCATGCCCGCGGCCGGGGCCACCCAGTTCACCGTGACCAACGTCCTTGCGGGCGGCCGTAGCCGGGTGTCGAGCATCCTGCCGTCCCTGCTCATTCTGGCGATGCTGCTCGGTCTGTCGCCGCTGGTCGAGCCGATCCCCCTCGCCGCGCTTGCCGGCACCCTGATGAGAATAGGCTGGAGCATGATCGACTGGCGCGTGCTCACCCGAGCGCGCCTCATCCCGCGCGGACACCTCGTGGTCATGCTGATGACGCTGGGCATGACCGTATTCGTCGACCTGATCACCGCCATTTCCATCGGCCTGATTGCCGCCGCCTTCGTCCGCGCGCGCCAATTGGAGCACCTGGAACTGGACAGCGTCGTTTCCGTACCGGTGCTGGACCGGACATTTTTCTCGGGATACGAAGGCCTGGCTACGGCGGATCCCATGTCGGCGCGGGTGGGCCTGGTGTTGCTGCGGGGACGCTTCACGGTGGCCTCCTCCCGCAAGCTGGTCGCGGTTATCGGCGCCGACATCCGGGATCACGAAGTGGTCATCTTCGATTTTTCCCACACCACCTTTCTCAGCCATTCCGCCGCCATGGTCATCGAGCAGCTGCTGGAAACGGCCGCGAACACGCAGACCGAGATCGTGGCGACCGGCCTCAGGGGCCCCGCCGCCGACTCCCTGCGCGCGCTCGGCGTGCTGCGGCTGATACCGGGAGAACGGGTAGTAGGCACCATGGACGACGCGCGGCGGGTGGCGGCCGGCCTCCTCCAAGGCTGACACAAACCCGCCGCAGTTCGGTGAGACATGAATATCAGCCTGTCGACTCCAGAAGGCGGCCGAGCTCCGTTTGCATGTCCTCAAGCACCTGGGCTGCTTCCGGAGAGTCGATGAGATTGTTCATCTCATGGGGGTCCGCCTCCAGATCGTAAAGCTCGTCCATGCCCTCCAGGTCCGTGTATTGAATGTACTTGTAGCGCTCGGTGCGTACCGCCTTGTACCCCATGCCCAGCACGCGCACGAATTCCGACGCCCGCCCGGGACCCGGTGCGCCCCGCAGATAATCATCGGGATCCGAATGGTGCTCGATCAAGATTGAAGCGCGCCAATCCTGCGGATCCCCACCGCCAAGGATGGCGGCCAGCGATGCGCCTTGCATCGGATCCTCCAGCTCCTGACCGGCCAGGTGGAGGATAGTCGGCGCGAGATCGATACTGAGCACCATCTGCTCCGGTCGGGTGCCCGGCTCGATCAGACCCGGGTAGCGGATCACCATGGGAATGCGCACCGACCCTTCGTACGCCAGGCGTCGCTGGGCATTCAGGCCGTGCTCACCGTAGAAATAGCCATGATCGCTGGTCACCACGAAAAAGGTGTTGTCCAGTTCGCCGGCGCGATCGAGCGCTTCCAGCAACCGGCCCACGCTCTCGTCAACACCCGTGACCATCTCCAGCCGCTCACGAATCGTCGCATCGGTTGTCGAGGTGTCCGGCCCCAGCGGGGGCAGGCCCGGGATCTCCCGCATCAGGGCGGGTTTGTCCAGCGGCGGAACACCGGCGCTCGGAAGCCGCCTGATCTGTTCGTCGTCGTAGATGCCCAGATGCCGGTCCGCCGCAACGAAGCCGCCTTCTACCAAACCGAGAGCCGGATCCGGGTGCACGGCCTTTTGCGAGAAGAACAGCACGAAAGGCTCGTCCCGCGCGGTCTCCAGGAACGATACGGCATGGTCCGTCAGCACATCTGTCACGTGCCCCTCGAAAACCAGCGACTCACTGCCCACGTAGAGCTCCGGATCCCTGTTCGTGCCCTGGCCGATCAGGCTGACCCAGGTGTCGAAGCCCGGCCGGGGCGTG
>VYEH01000253.1:3856-17788 GCA_009843005.1 Pseudomonadota bacterium
GTCATAGCCGGTCCGGTCAAGTTGGCGCGGGAACGTGTTCAGTTCGTGGCCGCGACGGTTGGTGTTGTCGATGATCCCGTTCGTGTGGGCGTAGAGTCCCGTCAGGATACTTGCCCGGGCCGGGGAGCAGAGCGGCGTGGTCGTGAATGCATTGAGCAGCACCGCACCCTCGGCCGCAACCCGGTCGATGTTGGGTGTGCGAACGAACGGATGTCCGCTCGCGCCGATATCGTCCCAGCGCATATCGTCCACGAGCACCACGACGAAGTTCGGCCGGTCATCAGCCTGGGCCATGGCGGGCGGCGTCGCAGTCAGGGTAAACAGGGCGCCCGCAGACAGCAGCAAACCAGGAAACCACACGTTACGGGCCATGCCGATGTGCTCCTCCATTGGTTTTACCGAAACTTTCCGGCTATCCGGGAATGACGCCGATACATTCGATCTCGACGCGAGCGCCGAGCGCGAGTCCGCTCGTACCCAGGGCGCTTCTTGCAGGCAGATTGTTTGCGAAAAATGTCACGTAGACCTCGTTCATCTGCCCCCATTCCGCCATGTCGGCAAGAAATACCGTACATTTGACGACGTGGTCCATGGACGAGCCGTGACGTTCGAGGCTTGCCCTGATGTTCTCCATCGCCTGGCGGGTCTCCCCGGCAATCCCGCCCGGAGCCAGGCCGTCCGCCGTCGTACCGAGTTTTCCGGACAGGAACAGCAGGTTTCCGACCCGAACCGCGTCGGAGAACGGCAGCACCATTCCGCCTGGGCCGCTTGCTGGAAAGTATTCAATGTCGCTGGTTTGCGCGAACGCAGGCCCCGCGAAGGCCAGCACCGTGATTATTGCCAGAAGTGGTTTGTACATGTCTCTTCCTTCGCCTTCTTCATCGTAGTCCGGTTGATTGCAGTGAAGCCTCTTCAATGTGTCAGGAGAACCGTTGCGCTTGACACGGCGTATGTTCTCATCGACATTCAAGCTCCACCATCAAACGATACCAAAACAGAAAGATGTTCCGATCGATATTTGTCAGACATTGTTTTTCTGCCGCCCTCGCCGCGTTGCCAGCCGCGTTCGCGACAACCGTGATCGCCCAGGACCCCACCGAGGGCGAAGAGGCGCTCAACATGCAGCTCGTCGGCTATGACGACCTGCAGGGGCGCAGCGCCTACCAGCCCATCGTCCATCAGCAGGGCGAACGGTGGATCGCCTACATCGGCCACCACGCCGGCCGCCACGAGAACCCGCTGACCGGGGAAGTAGATGGCAACCGCACCTCGATCCTGGACGTCACGGATCCGGCGACTCCCGTATACCTTTTCCATATCCCGGGCGGTGAAGGGGAAAGCGAGGCGCAGATGGTGCGCATGTGCGCCGGCAGCGACCTTCCCGGTGGGGTGAACGGCGACTATTACCTGCTGCGCGCGGTGGGCCGAAACGGCCACCAGGTCTGGAACGTCACCACGCCCGAGAACCCGGAACTGGTTTCCTGGATGGAGCGGGAAGGGCTGGTGGACACCCACAAGAGCTGGTGGGAGTGCGATACCGGCATCGCCTACCTGGTATCCGGTGTGGAAGGCTGGGCGCCGCGGCGCATGACCCAGGTCTACGACCTCTCCGATCCCGCCGAGCCGCATTTCATCCGCAATTTCGGCCTGCCCGGACAGCAGCCGGGGGCGCCGAACCACGAGGAGATGAGCCGCTACGAGTTGCATGGCCCCATCGCGGTGGGCAACCGCATCCACTTCGGCTACGGCACGTTCCTCAACGGCGTTGTCCAGATCGTCGACCGGGAGCGCCTGATTCGCGGCAATCCCGCGCTCGAAGACCCTTTTGAACCCACCGACGAGAACCTGGAGCACCCGGTCATCACGACGATGTACACGGGACCGCGGCTCGGCGCACACACCGTCTTTCCCGTTCTCGGCATGGACGTGCCGGAATTTGCCGACAACTCCGAGGGCCGCACCCGCGACATGCTCCTGGTGGTCGGCGAATCGCTCCGCAACGAATGCCTGGAAAACCGGCAGATGATGTACATGGTGGACATCACCGACGAAACCAAACCCTGGCCGGTGGCCAATTTCCAGGTCCCGGAGGAAAGCGGTAACTTCTGCGAGCGCGGCGGGCGATTCGGCACTCATTCTTCCAATGAAAACATGACCTCGATTTACTACGGAAAGATTGTTTTCCTGGCCTATTTCAATGGCGGAATCCGGGCAGTGGACATTCGCGATCCATGGTCGCCGCAGGAAATCGGTTACTACATTCCCGCCATCAACGAGCGAACCACCCAGCGCTGCATCACCGTGGAAGGCGCCGAGCGGTGCAAGCGGGCCATTCAGACAAATAACCTCGAAGTGGACGATCGCGGCTACGTCTATGCCGCTGATCGCGCCAATACGGGGCTGCACATCGTCGAGCTGATCGGCGGGGCACGGGAGATCGCCGACTTCCAGTAAGATCGCTCGCTGTAATGAGAGACAGGATGCCGTCGCCGCAATGAGACCGTACGCTGCCATCGGACGGTACGCTGCCGTCGCCGAAATGCGATCGCGTCCAGCCATCAGGCGGAGTGCCGCCCTCGCCGTCCTGCTCTGCGGAGGGACGATTGTCCCCGTTGCGGGCTGGACGCATTGGGAGGGGTTCGAGGCAGCCGATCCTTCGACGCCTGCCGCCTTGCTGAGGTTCGAGAGTGCCGCTGCCGGGTACGTCGAAGCGGATGCCACGCCCGAATCCTGGCTCGCGCGATTCGAAGTGGATGGACAGTCCGGGGAACCGGGCCGGCCACACGCCGCCGCAACCGGCGAACGCGATGCCGTCGGCGCCGGAGAACATTCCGGGCACACCGGCGTTGAGCCGCCTGCGCCGGCATCGATGGCTGAATGATGCCGCGGGCGCTGGGTGCGGCCGTCGGCGGACTTTACGCCGCCGTCGCCATCGGGGTCTTCGGCCAGACAGGCGGATGCGCCACGACGCCTGCCGGAAGCGTCAACGCCGGCGGGTTCTCGTCGGAAGCCCAGGCGCTTTCAGCCGAACCGCCACCGCTTACGCCCGAGCAGGAGGCTCTGCTTGAACGCAGGACGCAGCGCATCGACGAGTTGCTCTCCGAACCGCTCACCGCGGAAACCGCCGCTGAGATCGCTCTTCTGCAGAACCCCGCTGTGGAGCGCGCGCTCGAAACTCTGGGCATGCCGGGCTTCGACCGGCTGCAGTTGGCGCACACCCTCAATCCGGCCTACAACAACGGTGAACCGCCGAGCACGGTGGAGACCCGGATCGAGCGGTCGCTTTCGGTCAATGCGATGACCTGGGTCAGCGTTCCCGCGCTGGCCGGGGAATTCACCACCGAGGAACGCGGGCCGCGCGTGCAGGCCGCGGATGAGGTCGTGGCGCTGCTGTTCTACGCACGGCGGGCCTGGGTGCAGGCCGCGGCCGCGAGGCAGTCGCAGCGCTATCTTGAAGATGTTGCCGCGGCGGCGGAGGCCGGACGCGACATCATGGAAGGCATGCGTCGGGTGGGTAACGCGTCCGAACTTGAACTGCTGCAGGCGCGGACGCTGTACGCCGACGCGGTCGCCAACCTGACGGCCGCGCAGCTCGCGGCCGCAGTCGACCGGGAACGGCTGGTCCAGACGCTCGGACTCTGGGGCGCCGACGCCGACCGCGTACGACTGCCGGAGCGCCTGCCGGATCTGCCACCGGCTGCGATCGGCCCCGAGAGCCTTGAGGACCGGGCCGTAGCGCAGCGTTTCGACGTTCGAGCAGGAAGGATCGAAGGACTGGCCGGAGAGGCCGGCGTGAACGCGCGGGCCGACGTGCGCACGGCGTGGCTCGCGTACCGCGCTTCCTACGACCTGGCGCAACACGCCCGGGAAGCCCTGGTGCCCCTGGCGCAGCGCACGTCCGCCGAGCAACTCAAACGCTACAACGGCATGCTCATCGACGTATTCGATCTCGTGGCGGATGCCGCCCGGAGAATCGGCGCCGTGAACGCCGCACTGGACGCGCAACGAAATTTCTGGCTCGCCGAGGTGGAGCTGCAGCGGTCCATGGCGGGTGTCGGCATTGCGGCGGGAACCGCCCAGCCGGCCGTTCAGGGCGGCTTCAGGCCGGGGACTGTCTATCATGTTCACTGACGAGTGCCGCGAATGGTTACCCGCCGTCGCTTCCTGACCAGCGCCGCGGGGGCGCTGGTGAGCGCCGGGGTGGTGGCGCGCAACGCCGCCGCGCAGATTCCCGAGGCGCCGCTTACCGAGTCGCCGGATACGGCGCCGCCGGCGTCGCCCTCCTCCGGGCAACCGTTTCAGCCCGTGATCACGCTCAACGGCTGGTCCCTGCCCTGGCGGATGAATGGCAACGTCAAGGAATTTCACCTTGTCGCACAGCCCGTGGTGCGCGAAATCGCCCCGGGCATGACCGCGCATCTCTGGGGTTACAACGGCCAGTCTCCGGGCCCGACCATTGAATGCGTCGAGGGAGACCGGGCGCGGATTTTCATCACCAACAAGCTGCCCGAATACACGTCGATCCACTGGCACGGCGTGCGTCTGCCCCACGGCATGGACGGGGTGACCGGCCTCACGCAACCGCCCATCCAACCCGGCGAGACCTGGGTCTATGAATTCGAGATGCAGCACGCGGGCACCTTCATGTACCACCCCCACGCTGACGACATGGTGCAGAACGCCATGGGCCTGATGGGCAGCATCGTCGTGCATCCGCGCGATCCCGCGGAGCGCGCCGTGGACCGGGACTTCGTGTTCCTGATGAACGCCTATGACGTCGAGCCGGGGAGCTACACGCCGCGGATTCACACCCACACCGACTTCAACCTCTGGACCTGGAACAGCCGTGTCTTCCCGGGCATCGCGCCTCTGGTCGTCCGGCAGGGCGACCGGATCCGCGTTCGGATCGGCAATCTCACCATGACCAATCACCCCATCCACCTGCACGGCCACTCGTTCGAGGTCACCGGGACCGACGGCGGCTGGGTACCGCCCTCCGCGCGCTGGCCGGAAGCGACCATCGACGTCGGCGTCGGCCAGATGCGCGCCATCGAGTTCGTCGCCGATGCGCCCGGCGACTGGGCCTTCCATTGCCACAAGACCCACCACACCATGAACGCCATGGGACATGAAGTCATGACCACCATCGGCGTCGACTTCGAGGAGGCGGCGGAGAAGTTGCGCCGCCTGATTCCTCAATACATGGTCATGGGCGACCGCGGCATGGCCGAAATGGCGTCCATGCAGATGGAACTGCCGGAGAACACGCTGCCCATGATGACGGGCGCAGGCCCGTACGGGCCCATCGGCATGGGCGGGATGTTCACCGTGGTCAAGGTGCGCGCCGATCAGGCGCCCGGCGACTACAGCGATCCGGGCTGGTACGAGCCGCCGGCCGGAACAATGGCTTACAAGACGGAAGCATAGGAGTCAGTGACCTCGACAAGATCTCACCGCCCTGCGAGCGTCCCTGCCGGAGACACCGCAGGGCATCCCGCCGGTGGCGCGGCAACATGTCCAGCCGACGATGCCGCAGGACTTACCGTCGTGCTGCTGCAGATTACCGACACGCACCTGTTTGCCGCTGTCGACGCGACGCAGCGCGGTATCAATACCCAGTCATCGCTCGACGCCGTACTCGCCCACGCCCGCTCTGACACTCGCTGGCCGCCGGACGCCATTGTCGTCACCGGCGATATCGTCCACGACGAGAGCAGGGTCGGGTACCTGCGCTTCCGCAAGATTCTGGAATCCCTTGGACCGCCCGTTTTCTGCGTTCCGGGCAACCACGACGACCCTGAAGTCCTGGCCGAATGCCTCGTAACGCCCCGAGTTCAGGTGTGCGGCGATACGCAGCTCGGTACGTGGCGCGTGATCCTGTTGAGCACTTTCGGTGAGGGTGAGGTTGCCGGTGCGCTTGGATCTGCCGAGCTGGCGCGACTGGAAGCGACACTCGAGGAGTATCCCGGTGAGCACACGCTGATCTGCATGCATCACCCTCCGGTTCCCATGGGCAGCGCCTGGCTCGATACTCCCGGGCTTCGTGGCGCCGGGGAGTTTGTTCAACTCGTGCGACGGCACGCACAGGTGCGCGCCGTGCTCTGGGGTCACGTACACCAGGCCTCGGACCGGCACGTGGACGGCGTGCGATTCATGAGTACGCCGTCCACATGCGCACAATTCCGGCCCCACAGCGACGAGTTCAGTGTGGACGGTCTAACCCCCGGCATGCGATGGCTGATGCTGAATCCAGACGGCAGTTTGACCACCGAGGTGGTACGGATCGGGATCGGTTGACGCCGATTACGGGCGGAAACCCGCCTTTTCTGGCCTTTCTGGCAAGAAACGGGGTCGTGACGCCGCTCGCTGAGGGCGCTATCGTGACCCCGGCCTCAGGCAGCAAAATCCGTCCGGCGGCGGACCCCGGGAGACCGAAATTGGCCGAAACTGCATTTGATACAATGGACTCCGCCCGCAAGCTCAAGGCGGCGGGCATCGAAGCCGAACACGCCGAGGCCATCGTGGAGGTCATGGGTCAATCCGTCAATCAACTTGTGACCAGAGAACACTTCAACCTGACCGTTGAGCACTTCGATCTGACCGTCGAGCGCTTCGATCTGACCTTCGAACGCTTCGACGCGGAGATCGCGAGGTTGAGCGACCGGATCGACACGGGCCTCGATAGCTTGAGAACGGAACTGATCGCCCGGATCGACACGGGCCTGGCGGAAGTGCATGCCAGGATCGACACGGGCCTCGCCGAGTTGCGGGGCCGGATCGACGCCGTCGAGAAGAATATGTGGAGGGCGCAACTGATTTCCGTGGGGGTGTTGATCGGCGCCATCGCGTTGGCGACATCGATTCTCGGCATAATGCTGACCCGCAGCGGCGGGGTGTAGGCCCGCCGGCGCAGTGAAGTCACCAACGACCCGATTCGGCGTGCCCGCGATATCGAGGTGCTACGCGGACTAGATTTCCACCATGTCGAAGTCTTCCTTGCCGGCGCCGCAGTCAGGGCAGTGCCAGGACAACGGAATGTCGTCCCAGCGCGTACCGGGCGCGATGCCTTCCTCGGGCAATCCCTCGGCTTCGTCGTAGATGAATCCGCAGATCAAGCACATGTATTGCTTCAGTGGCGGGGATTCGGCTTGCATCGCGGTCAGTTGCTTCGGAGTCTGGGCTCGTAGAATTTACCGTTGAACCGCTGAAAATAGCTCTCGATGAACGGCGACCGGATTGGCTTGGGATCGGCGGACGGACGCAGGTTACGCTCGGCCACGTAGGTTGTCTGATCGGCGTTGTGCACCAGGACGTGATACCAGGGACGGTTCCTGGGCGGCCGGCTCAGGGCAACCTTTTCGTACCACTGGTCGCTGAGCATGAAACTGGGATCCACGTCATAGATGACGCCCCGGTATCCGAATCGCCGGTGCATAACAACCTGGCCGATGTGGAAGCTGCCGGTCGATTCGGAGAATTCATTCAAGCCAAGCGTTTCCTTGAATATGCGGAAGAACCGCAGCAATCGATTTTCTCACAGTACCCAGAGGTCTACGAGTCCCCGAATCGGTTTTGGTTCCCTCGTTTGCAGCAGGTCTTGTGCGGATTACGGCCTTTGAAGAGGTTAGCGTTCGCTGGTGGCCTTGAGGTCACCGTTTACTGACGGCGCCCGCACGCCCGTTGGCGCAGGGACTCTTCCAGCCGTCCGGGCAGCCCCTGAAACCCCCTGTTGGACATGACGGCAACCTGATCGCCCTGCCGCAACTCCTCCATCAGATCCGCGTGCAATTCGTCGACTCGTTGCGCTGCGACCAGCTTCGGCCCCAGCTCGTCCAATTCCGATTCGACGTCCCAGGCGAGATCGTCGCCCGCCAGCACGAAGACCTTGTCGGCGCCTTTCAAAGCGCTGCACAGGGTATCCCGATGCACGCCCATGCGCATGGAATTGGAGCCTGGCTCAAGCACCGCGACGATGCGGCCGCTGGGCTCTGCATCGCGTAGCGCGCCCAGAGTCGCCCGAATGGCCGTGGGATGGTGCGCAAAGTCATCGTAAAGCGAGATGCCTGCGTAGTCTCCGCGCTTCTCAAGACGCCGCTTCACCCCCTTGAACGCGGCGAGGGCCTCCAGAGCGGTCTCCACGGGCACTCCGGCATGGGCTGCGCAACAGATCGCGGTCAGCGCATTCTCGACATTGTGCCTGCCGAGCAAGGACCAGCGCACCCCTCCCACACACTCGCTCTGCAGGTGAACATCGAACGACGTGCCCGGCCCCGCGGGGTCGCGCCTGGCGTACCAGGTCGCGCTTCGATCCTCGGTGCTGAATGACTCCAGGGGCGTCCAGATTCCCCGCTTCAACAACCGCCTGGTGTTGCCATCGGCTCCGTTGACGGCAACCAACCCCCGGCCCGGGACAGTTCGGAGCAGATGATGAAACTGGTTCAGAATCGAATCCAGGTCATCGTAGATATCGGCGTGATCGAATTCGATATTTGTGATCGCAAGAGTGCGCGGACGATAGTGGACGAATTTGGCGCGCTTGTCGAAGAAGGCAGTGTCGTATTCGTCGGCCTCGACGACGAAGTACTTCGAATCGCCGAATCTTGCCGATACCCCGAAATTGGCCGGCACACCGCCAATCAGAAAGCCTGGGTCCAGGCCAGCGTAGTCCAGAATCCAGGCCAGCAGGCTGCTGGTGGTGGTCTTCCCATGAGTGCCGGCGACCGCCAGGACCCAACGATCCCTGAGTACGTGCTCCGCAAGCCACTGCGGGCCGGAATAGAACGGCAGGTTGGAGTTCAACAGGGCCTCCACCACATCCCTGCCCCGGCTCATGACGTTGCCTACCACCACGCAATCGATGTCACCCTTAAGATGCTCCGGGTGGTAACCTTCGCGCACTGGGATGTCCAGGTCGTCGAGCAGGTCACTCATCGGTGGATACACGTTCTCATCGGAACCCGAGACCCGGTGACCCGCCGCCTTTGCCAGCGCGGCGACTCCACCCATGAAGGTACCGCAGATTCCGAGGATGTGAACGCGCATGGACCGACTGCCTGAAGTGGGGAGTGATTGGCTCTCGGGTAAAGCCATAGTGTACTGTCTCATAAGTCCGTGACCGATACAGAACGACTCGTCGACGACGCGCAGTCCCTGGCGAACCTTGTCGATGCCATCAGCGAAGCTCCCCTGGTGGCACTGGACACGGAATTCGTTCGGGAGCAGACATACTACCCGCGGCTGTGCCTGATCCAGGTCGCGACACCCGACCGCCTGGCCTGCGTCGACTGTCTGGCGGAAATGGATCTGAAACCCCTGTTCTCCGCCCTGCTTGCACCCGGCCGAACCTGGCTCCTGCACAGCGCCCGGCAGGACCTCGAGGCCATGCAGCGGCTGATGTTTCGATTGCCTTCCCGGCTGATCGACACGCAGGTCGCCTCGGCCTTGCTGGGAAAGACACCCCAGATCGGCCTTCAGGATCTTGTCGGGGAGGAATTGAACATACGCCTGGAGAAGGGATTCACCCGCACGAACTGGGCCAGGCGGCCATTGCCCGCCGGGGCACTGCAGTACGCGCTGGATGACGTGCGCCACCTGTTTGCGCTTTGGGGCGTGCTGCGAGGAGAGTTAAAGGACCTGAAACGGCTGGATTGGCTGGAAGAAGACTGCCGGACCGCGCTTGAAACACCCGTTCTGACTCCGCCCGCGGCGCTGTGGTCGCGGCTCAGGGGTGTCCGCGCACTGAACGCCCGGATCCGGTGCGCTGCTCTCGCGCTCGTGGAATGGCGCGAAAGCTGCGCCCAGCGATTGAACCGGCCCCGGCGCTGGCTCTGCAGCGACCAACTGCTGGTGCGTATCGCCAGAACCATGCCGAGCCGCCCCGAAGACCTGTCCGGCATCCCGGAGTTGCCGAAACGGTTCGCCCGGCGATTCGGCGACGAAATAGTATCGGCGATTGCCGCATCGGAGACCGCCAGGAATCTGCGCCTGGTCGATGTGCGGCGGGTGCCGGTCCATGAAAACCAGTTCAAGCGATTGCGCGACGGGGCGCGGCAGTGCGCCAGGAAACTGAATGTCGATCCGCAGGTTTTGGCAACGCGCCAGGAACTCCTCGACCTGCTCAGGGGAGAACCGTCCGGCCGGATAGCCGGAGGCTGGCGCCGGGATCAGTTGAAGGGTCTTGCGTAACGGTCCCTGGCTGGCGGTCGTTCCTGCCCCATACCACGTGTGCCTGAGCAATGCCAGCGAAGAATCCGGTCGTTTTGATGGCAAATCAGGCTGGCGTTGCCGTCGGCAAACCATCACTATCGCTGCACCGGGATTGGCCTGATGAGTTCCACCGCTACCGTGCAAGAAATCGACCCAAGAGACCAGGCATGGGTGCAACGCGAAGCGCATCTTGCGGGCATTTCGACGGAAGAATTCGTTCGTCGCATCGTCCGTGAAAAGCGCGAGCGGGCCATGCGCCGCACGAGGCCTTCCGATGCGTTCAGGCACTATTTCGGACCGGAGCATGGAGTGGAGTTGTTGCTGCCCGGGCGCTATGGCCAACGCCGTGTCGAACTCACCGTTGAGAAAGAAGCGTGATGGCTCCAGTCGCCTGGATCCTGGACACGAACGTCGTGTCGGAAATGATGCGCCCCTACCCCGAACCCCGAGTCGCCTGGTTTCTCGATGCGATAGCACATGAGGGAATCGGCATTTCAACCGTCACGATCTGGGAAATCCTGAACGGTATCGGTCGACTGACAACCGAGCAGCGCCGGGAGGAGTTGGCAATGCGTTTCAGGAGCATCCTGGAGGATGTCTTTGAAGATCGTGTCCTTGACTGGACCGCTTCCGATGCCCTGGAGTGCGCCGTGATCCTGATTATAAAGCGGCGGATGGGAGAATCGCTCGACCACCGCCTGCCGGACGGCATGCTCGCCGGTGCGGCGAGCAGCCGCAATTTGACCATTGTGACCGGAAACGAGAAGGAATTTCGCAACACCGGCGTCAAGGCAATCAACCCCTGGACCGCTGCGGCGCCTGGAATAGCCCTGCGGGCGTAGCGCATTGCGCCCATTGGGGAAGCGGGCGCTACAAGTGAACATCCGCTTCCCTGCGATCCGCCGGCGTGTGTTTCTCAAGCAGCGACGCGCTCGCTTGCCAGAGCCGGGCGCCGGCGGCTTCATCCCTGGCAAGCGGCGAAGCCGGTCTTTCCCGCATCAGGTGAAGGTACACGCCGCTGCGACGGCCCATCTCCTGCGCACAGCACAGGTAGATCACGGGCCTGGCCGCCTTTTCAGGTGACGCGAACAGCAATTTCATAACCGGATAAAGGACCGGTTTCAGGAATAAGGGCGCTTCCCGGGCGATGCTGGAATTGACGGGTCCGGGACAGAGAGTATTCACGGCGACCCGTATCCTGCCGTCCGGATTCAACCGGCGCGACAATTCGTGTGCGTAGGTACACAAACGCAGCTTGCTGGCCGCGTAGTACTTCAGACCGTCTTTCAGGCCGTATTCGGTAAAGACACCGAACTCGTCGAAGTCGATGGCCTCTGCGGACCGATGCGCTTCGGAAGCGACTACCACGATGCGTGGTCTTTGTTCGGGGCGGATGGAGGGTCGAATCAGGCCATCGGCGAGGAACCGTTCGATCAATACCCTGTTGGCCAGAAAGTGTACGGCGAACATCAGCTCGTATCCCTGGGCCGACCTGCGGGCGCTGCGTGGCATGAGGCCCGCGTTGAGCACGGTGATGTCCAGCCGCCGACCCCTGCGCTTGAGCCGGTCGCACAGGCGATGCACGGAGTCCAGATCGGCGAGATCGACCTTGAGCATTTCGACTTGATCGCTGCCAGAAATGCGCCTGACATCATCGCCGGCTTCAGGATGTCCGCTGCGGCAAGCCATCAGCACATGGCCGCCGCGCCTTGCAAGATCTATGGCAACCGCCTTCCCAAGTCCCGTGTTGGAACCTGTTACCAGGCATACCTTGCCGTCGATGCGGACGCTACCCGGCACTGGAGTGATCGTCTGCTTCTGCGACAGGCGATCGATTACCGCAGCAGATACCGCGTTGGCAATCCCGCTGTAGTTTCTGGATCGGTGTGCCATCTCTCCGTGATGCGCCTGGCAGGTCCCTAGCTCATGCCCGTTATACCAGCGCCTTCATCGGGGATACGAAACACGCTGGCGTAGAACGCAAAATACCTGTCGATCTCTTCGGCGTTCAGGCCGAAACTGCTCAACGAGTAAACGTGCTTGCCGTGGCGATCCTTGACGTCTCGAGCTGCCAACGCAACCGCAGAGTTCGCGGCTCGCCTGGTGAATTCAATGCCGGCGTGCCGGTAAATCGCCCTTAGCTCATCGATCGGATTCGAGACCAGATCGTAATATGACACGTCGACGAAGGCGTCGGCGTTGCCGGAGTCACGAACCTTCATGGACCGTTCCAGCATTCGTTGCATCTTGCGCACCCAGTGACGAGCGATATCACCGGTATCCACATGGTCGCTGAGGATGCCCCGCCCATGCGCCACCATGCTGCAGAAGGAAGCCACCGCCTGCTTCGGGTCCCGGTGGGTCTGGATGACCCACGTTTTCGGCAGTACCCGGAGCGCAACGTCGAGGTGTTCCATGTGGTTCGGCGTCTTGAGTACCCAGTTCCTGCCGGGGCGCTGCCATTGCAACAGTTTGAGCATGGCAAGCAGATACCGGTACGCCCGGGTGTGATCCTGCCGCTCCAGCCAGGCCGCATAGCTCGGTACGTGCATCATCGCTTCCGGGGATTGGCTCATGAACGAGAGGTCCAGAAGAAATACGTCTTCTTCGGGAGCGTCGAATCGGATCGGGTGAATCGCGGCGAATTCAGGCGCCAGCAAACCGATCGTCTTTTCCGCCAGCTTCGCCAATCTGATTCGACGCCGGGGATCGCCTTGCTTTTCGCCTCGCAGCGGTACCGGGTTCAATGCCTCCCAGGCGCGCAGACCGCGGATACAGGGATCTGCAGCAATCAGCCGGTGGAGGGTCGTTGTCGCGGTTCGTTGCAACCCGGCAATCAGGATGATCCTGCCCAGGTCCAGGTCGAGGATTTCAGGGTGTTTCCCGATGAGGTGCTGCGCGCAAAGCCGGGTTGACAGTGCCGAGACGATTCTCGATTTCTGCAATGCGTAACCCATGGACGACAGTCGGGCTTCCTCGTTGATGGATTTGACCAGTACGTTCAGGGGCTCGACGAACCAATCGTCACCGAAATCATCCAGTCCGGTCTTTCGTCTCGCCGCGGCAATCATACTGTCGACCCTGAGTCCGCCACCGATACCCAGTCTCCGGGCCAGCCGACCTGCATGATTGAATACGGCTACCGGTAACGTGCGGTACGGCCGGTGGTAGTCGGTGGAAGTCCGGGACACTTCCTCGCCACGCAGGGCCGCTGGCTTCGAATCCCCTGTGTGTTCCAAGGAGCCCACGAGTATCAGGAATCCGGCAACTCACAAAGGGCCTCAAGCTCCGAAACCCCGACCAGCAGTTTTTTCATCCGGTCATCTCAGTAGACGCGCGGCACGATTCGCCAGGGCACCTTGCGGCGGTACTGTTCCCACAGCTGCCCGTACTTTTCCGCGCAGCGACGATCGTCGTCGCGCTCTCGCGGCAGCAACAGCGCCACGTAATAGAGAGGGTAGAGCCATGGGCCGGGCTCCAGCAACCAGCCCAGAGACAATGCCAGTCCGCAGGCCATCAGGAGTTCACCCAGGTAGTTGACGTGCCGCGATACGCCCCAGAAGCCGTTGTACAGCACCCGGCGTTCGCCATCCGAGAACGCCTTTGGCGCCAACAAGCCGAGAAAGACTTTCTGGGAATCCCGCTTGAAGGCGTATTTCTGCATGTGGGAGCCCCGAGCCAGGAGCCAGCCGGCACCGACGACCAGCGCGGCGACAGCCAGTAGCC